>JAQBHK010000303.1:0-3550 GCA_032127815.1 Desulfobacterales bacterium | reverse complement strand
GAGGACAACCAGGAGGCAGCGGATCTGCACGTCCAGGCATTCAAGATTGCGGAAGAGACTTCTCTGCCGGTGATGGTATGCATGGACGGCTTTATTCTGACCCATGCTTTTGAGCCGGTTGATCTGCCTGAGCCTAAAGAAGTCGATGCCTTTTTGCCCGCGTTTAAGCCGACAAATATCGTTGATCCCCGCTGGCCGAGAGGCATAGGGCTTTTTGCGGATCCACGTTTTTATCACGAGACCCGCTACATCCTGCACCGGGCCATGGAAAAATCCGGGAAAACCATCAAAGCCGTGAGCGCTGATTTTGCCAAAGCCTTCGGCAGAGAGAGCGGCGGATTCATCAAAACCTACAACCTGAAGGATGCTAACCTGGTCATTATTTCCATGGGTTCAGTGGTCGGTACCATCAAGGATCTCATTGATGAGCTTGCTGAGGAAGGCAAGAAAGTCGGGTTGTTGCAGATATGCTCATATCGTCCGTTTCCGCGGAAAGAGATATACGATGCCTTGAAAGGCAAAATGAACATTGTTGTACTCGAAAAATCGATTTCACTGGGAAGAGGCGGCATTCTGGCCAGCGATGTGCGTTGGTCGTTTCCGCGAGCCGAGAAAAAAGATCGCAATATCAGCAGTTTTATTGCCGGCTTGGGAGGCCGCAATATAACCAAGGACGATCTGCGATATATGGTGGAAAAGGTCAAGAAAGAACCGGTGGAATTAGAGTTTCTGGGCCTCAATAAGGACCTTATAGCCAAGAAAGATTTATAATCATGAATGCAAAAACTGAAGAATTCGATAAAGTCGAAAAGAAAGATTTATTCGCCAGTGGACATCGGGCCTGCGGCGGCTGCGGCCAGGCTCTGGCCGCCCGTCTGGTGGCGGATGCCGCCGGTGAAAATACGATTGCCTGTGTTGCCACCGGTTGCCTGGAAGTGTTTAGCTCACCTTATCCGGATCCGGCCTGGCGGATTCCTTTTTTGCACAGCCTCTTTGAAAACGCGGCGGCGGTCGCATCCGGAGTGGAAGCCGCCTACAAAGCTTTGAAGAAAGGGCCGGTGAATATCATTGCCCAGGGAGGTGACGGCAGCACCGCCGACATCGGCTTTCAGTGCATCAGCGGCATGCTGGAACGGGGGCACAATATCCTCTATGTTTGCTATGACAATGAAGCCTATATGAATACCGGCGTTCAGCGTTCCAGCTTTACCCCCTATGGTGCCAAAACCTCAACCACACCCTTTGGTAACACTACCCGCAAGAAAAATATGCCGATGATCGCAGCTGATCACGGTATTCCTTATGTGGCCACCGCTGCGGTGGATGATTACAGAGACCTGCAGCGTAAGGTAAAGACGGCTCTCTCCATTGAGGGGCCCAAATATATCCACATCCTGGCCCCCTGTCCTCTGGGTTGGGCGCATCCCGGAGAACTCACCGTGGAGATCTGCCGGCTGGCCAAGGATACCGGTCTGTTTCCGATATTTGAAATCATAGACGGTAAAATGACGAATGTCAGAAAAATCCAGGCCAAAGTTCCCGTGGATGAGTATCTGAAACGGCAGGGTCGCTTCAAACACTTGTACAAGAAAGGCGTGCCTTCGAAAGAAGTGGCCGAGATTCAGAAAATCGCTAACCAAAATATTGAAAGGTTTAATTTATAATGAAAACACTGCCTTTAGGATTAGTCATTGATTTGCGTGATGTGGTTCCCTACAAAACCGGGTCATGGCGGACGTTGATGCCTGTAAATCTGACACAAATGCCGCCTTGTACGCATAGCTGTCCCGCCGGCAATGATGTGCGCGGTTTTCTCAGAGTCCTGGCGGATAGAAATAATTATGAACAGGCCTGGCATGTTTTGACACGCACCAATCCGTTGCCGGCGACCTGCGGCCGGGTTTGTCCCCATCCCTGTGAAGTGGGTTGCAACCGCCGGGACTTTGATAAGGCTGTTGCCATCAACTGTGTGGAGCGTTGTATTGGCGATTATGGGTTGGAGCAGAATCTGAAGCACAAAAAATTGAGTGGCGCCAGAAAAGAGAAAGTGGCGGTGGTCGGTTCCGGCCCGGCCGGGCTATCCTGCGCCTTTCATCTGGCCAAACGCGGATTTAAGGTGAAAATTTTCGAGTCCTACGGTGAACCCGGCGGTATGATGCGTTACGGAATCCCGTCCTACCGCCTGCCGAATTACGTCCTGAAGCAGGAGCTTGATGCCATCCTTGATTTGGGCATTGAGCTGGAGTGCAATGTCAAGGTGGGCGTCAATATTCCCATGGACCAGTTGCGGCAAAATTACGAAGCGATTTTTTTGGGTATAGGGGCTCAAAAAGGCTTGTCTATTGATCTCCCCGGTAGTGATGCTCAGAATGTGTTTAGCGGTGTGGATTTTTTACATGCGGTCAACAGCGGCAAATGGGTGGACGTCGGCAAGGATGTCGTCGTCATCGGCGGCGGCAATACGGCCATGGACTGCGCCCGGGTGGCCAAACGCCTGGGAGCCAATGTGAGCGTGGTCTACCGCCGCACCCGGGTGGAGATGCCCGCGATCACGGCTGAGATTGATGAGGCCATGGAAGAGCGTATTATGTTTCGTTACCATACCAACCCGACTAAAATTATAACCGACGAAGAGAGGGTCGTCGGTATTTTGTGCAGCCAAATGGAATTAAAAGAACCGGGCGCCAGCGGCCGGGCCCGGCCGGTCCCCATTGCCGGGTCAGAATCGGTTATTTCGGCGGACACGGTCATCATGGCCACCGGCCAGGCGGTCGACTATGACGGTATTGACGTTCAAAAGACGGGTGATAAATGGACCCAGACCAACGAACTGCTCATGACCAGCATTGACGGCGTTTTCGCCGGTGGTGACGCCGTACTCGGCCTGGAGACCGTTGCCGCCGCCATCGGTCAGGGGATGCGAGCCGCTTCCGCCATAGAGGACTACATCGACAATAATGTGGAAAGCCGGCTGTCACAACCGCCGGTGATTTACTCCAAGGACTTGAATACATATTATTATGAGAAATCAAAAGTCTTTACTAAAGAAGCTGAGCCGATCCATAAGCGGCTGAAAGGTTTTAAGGAGATTTATCTGCCCTTTGATCGGGATGAGATTATTGTGGAATCAAATCGCTGTTTCAGCTGCGGACTCTGTTTCAGGTGCGACAACTGTTATATGTACTGCCCGGACAACGCTGTTCAAAAATCAAAGACCGGAAAATACGAATTTGATTACGATTTTTGCAAAGGCTGCGGCCTGTGCGCCAAAGAATGTCCCTGCCGGTATATTCAGATGACACTTGAAAAATAACCCGGTTTACTTCGGACCCGGAAAACTATCTTGAAAAAAGCCCTCCCGACTGGAAGGGCTTTTTTGTTTGTAGCAGTTGTCAAAATAATGTTGGGGTTTCCGCCACCGGATAATTTCGTTTAGATCGGCAAGAACTCGCAAATAAAAGCGCGTAAAAGCGAACATGGTTATGGTGTTAAGAATAGAGTACAGTAAATTGATTTTATTTTTCAAATGGAGGCACGTTGATGATGTTCG
>JAQBHK010000302.1:0-7902 GCA_032127815.1 Desulfobacterales bacterium | reverse complement strand
TCTGTCTCATCCTCCGGTTCAGGCGCTTCATCCGACCCTTGCACTGTCTTTTTGACAGTGTTGTAAACAGTTTTAAATGTGTCATTAAAGCCGGCCGGGGAGACTCTTCCGGCCTCAATAAACTTAACGACAACTTCCTTGGCTACCCTTAAAATCTGTTCATCAATAGATGCCATATCTCATACCCTTTCATTAATTCCTATTTGCAATAATTCTGATCTGTTATCAGAACGGTATTCGCTTGTCAAGATTCTCCGGTCAGGGGTTTTTTCCATTAACAATTCGTGTTACACAGTCTATTTGACATTAGCTGCTTAATAATCTATGGATGGTTTCGTAAAAAAAAATCTTTTTGCGAACGTTTTAGGTCTATGGAGAATAAGATGCCGCCTTCGTTTGAAAAGACTATCGGTAATACAGAGAGTCCGGAGACTATTAAAACCGACATGCTTGATCCGTTAGATTATCAATATCGCCTGCAAAGAGATATTGATATTGTGATCAAACAACCCGAATATACATCGGTATGCCCCATGACCGGTCTTCCCGATTTTGGCTGTATTACAATTAGATACCGACCCAATCAACAGATTGTTGAATTGAAATCTTTAAAATTTTATCTGTTGCAGTATAGAAACGTTGGGATTTTCTATGAGCATGCGGTTAATCGTATTCTGGATGATTTGGTTAAGGCACTCGACCCTAAATTTATGGAAGTAGCAGGAGATTTTTCAGCAAGGGGCGGTATTACCACCAAAGTTACCGCTGTGTACGAAAGGAAAACATGATGTTTAAAAATATTCAAATTGTTGCGCCAAGGGTGCGACCGGTTGTACTATTGTTATTTTGGGCAGTTTTTTTAACGCTGATTACAGGGTGTTCAACTGTTAAAACCGTCAAGAAGGCCACCAAAGGAATGATCAATAATATTTCAGCCCGGGATGACAATTTAACAAAAAAAATCGGCATAACTCTGTTTGAAAACAAAACTTTATCTTCTGCCCAACAATTTGACAAAAGCTTTGTTAATCATCTTGCAGCCGGCATTAAAGAGGAATGTCCCGGCATCCTGATAGTGCAACCAACGGATGCCGAACATCCTGATTATCTGCTTGAGCCGCCCAAAGTAGCCTCTGGACAGATCGACAACTTTCAACTGGCAAAAACAGGCAGAAATCTGGGACTGAATGCAGTTGTGACCGGAGCGCTGATTTCGATCAGTAGTAATCAGAAAGAAAAGGGCTTGCTCTGGTTTAAGGACAACCATGAATATGTGCAGGTACAGGTAGCGATTGCAGTATACGATACCGAAACCGGCGCCAAGAGTCTGGATGAAAGTTTCATCCATGAAGTCGAAGGCGAGGAATTGGACTTCGAGGAGTCGGGCAAACATATTGAATTCAATGAAACAATCTTAAAAGAGGCCTTTGAAAAGGTTGTATCCAGCATTAGTGAGGCGGTGTGTGAAGCTGTCAAGTTCCAGCCATGGAGGGGGTTTCTCACGGCGGTCAATGATAATGCAATAATCATATCATCGGGAGAAAGAGTAGGACTCAAGCAAGGTGACATACTTGAAGTTTATGATATCAGCAATGTTTTTCAGGGTGCTCAGGGCCAGCGTTTTTTTGTTCCCGGGCTAAAGACAGGTGAAGTCGAGATAACCGCTGTCTCTGCGGACAAAGCCGAAGTTGTGGTTGTTTCCGGTGATCCGATAAAGCCGGACAGCTCGGTTAGGCTCAAAGACTAGTGGTCTCCATCGTCTAAGATCTGAGACTTTATGCCAAGCTTTGCAAACCTATTAGGGTGCAAGTAGCACTCGGATGCTGGATGCCGGTTTCTGGATGCTTGACAAAAGAAATGCTCTTTAAAAATATCCTGTATCGCGTATCCAGTATCCAACATCACTTAGCTTAGGGAAACCGAATCAGGCTAATAGCAAATCGTTGGTCTGATATTGAGGCGGCGCTCCGCTAGTATTTTACCCTGTACACGGTAATCGGTCCGTCAAGTCCTTTGACGCCCACCGGAGGCAGGGGTTTTGCATCTATCTGGCCGGCAAGCTTTTGAAAGGTTGCCTCGCAAATCAGAATCTCCTCCGCCTTGGCCATGCCTTGAAGTCGAGCGGCAATGTTAACCGGCATTCCTATGGAGGTAAACTCCTTGATCCTCAACGAACCTACAATACCTGAAAACGCGCTTCCCGTTGCAATGCCAATTCCAATTTTAAGCCTAAGTCCATTATGGATTGCCAGGACCCGGTCGATCTCTTGTGCTTGTTGCTGCATCGCCACGGCGGCTTTTACCGCTCTAACCGTATCATCTTGGCGCTCAACCGGTGATCCAAATACCACCATAATGCTGTCACCGATATGCTTGTCCACCATACCGTCGTGTGTGTAGGCGATTTCACCCATAGGTATAAAGTAGTCGTTGTTTAAAAATGCAGCAAGCTTTTCCGGCGTAACTTCCTGGGACATGCGCGTGAAACCGCGAATATCGGAAAAAAGGATTGAAACCTCATGAAATGTTGGATTCAGGGAACTCGGTGATTCTTCTATTTTTTTGTAGATCTGTTCAGGCACAAACTGTTTCAGGCGCTTGCGCACAGAAATTTTGTGGATTTTGGCCCTGAGTTCCAGGTTATCAAAAGGCTTGGTCAGAAAGCCGTCTATGCCCTCATTGGTGGCTTGAATGGCGGCTTCCATGGTGGCATATCCGGTCAAAATTATCCGGGTAATTTCCGGGTTGATCGATCCGATGGCCGCAAGTGTTTCCAGACCGTTTAAACCCGGCATTTTGTAATCAGAAATTACCGTGGTGATATGGTTCCTGTTTTTTTTAATAAATGCAATCCCCGCCTCCCCATTTGCGGCCGTATATGTTTGATAGGGTTCGCGTTTAAGAGCCCGAACTACACTACGCCGGACACCTTCTTCATCATCAATAAGCACGAGTTTATTCATGGTGCCTTCCCGGGTTAACCTTAATTTTTAATTGAAAATTGGTCTGAGTTTTTCCGCGAATCAGGCTTATGATAAATTCTGGTTACGACGATTGAAGCTCCCTGCAGCAAGCTGCAGGGAATGTTCTGCCTTGCGGCAGTGCTTCGCAGCGACTGTAATGAATTCTATCAATTTCTTGATTCGCTCACATTCTTCTCAGCAAGCTGGGGGGAATGTGCTCGCTATGCTGTTCAAAATAACGATCTAAAGTGATTCGTATCAAATTACGTGCCAAGAGAGCGATATGCCTACAATTGACTGGGCGATGAAAGGATGTTTTTTGGTTGGCTTCTTGAAACTCCCTGTTACGCGGGCTCTGGCGACAACTCCAGTTGGATATAATTGTTCCTTGCTGTTTGCATGTAGATTTAAAATTTAGAAGCGATGCAAGGGAAATGCACAGAAAATTGTTATCTGTGCACATTTTCATGTGCAGTTGAAAACGAGAATAGCATATTGTTTGTTTTTCTTAAAAATTTGTTGAGTTAATGATTTCTGCATGATACTTTGTAGTTAGTGCCCATCCGGGAATGAGGATTTTTTTTCAAGATCACTTGTCCGGCGTAGCCTTCAGGCGAAGACGGAAGGCATGCAATGTTCTACGGACAAAAGGGAAAATGATGAAAAAAGAAGGCATTAAGTTGTACGATCTTGTCGATTTAACTAACCCGCAAAGTGTCCTCAATGAACTTAAGTACATTACTGCGCTGATAGCAAATGATTTTGATCACTCAATACTCGAACAGACTTATGCCGATATTAAAATGCTGTTCGAGGGAGATTTTCCAGGCTATCGAGCCAGTAATACAAAATATCATGACCTGGAACATACAAGCTCGGTGGTGCTGGCCGCCGGTCGCCTGATTCACGGCGCCTTTGCCGAGGGGCATTCATTTTCTGCAAAAACTATTTTACTGGGATTGATCGGGGCCGTTTTTCACGACATCGGTTTTATCCAGACCGATGCTGATATAGACGGATCCGGGGCCAAATATACCGTCGGCCACGAGGAGCGCAGCATCCAATTTCTGAAGAAATATCTATCCCAAAAATCTTTTCCAGAACAGGATATTGAAGATTGCACCCACATCATCATGTGCACAATACTGAGTCTTGAAATTAAAGATATTCCTTTTCGTTCCAATGACATTGCGATGATAGGCAAAATAGTGGGGTCAGCCGACCTTTTGGCCCAAATGGCAGACCGGGAGTATTTGGAAAAACTGTTCATGCTCTTTAAGGAATTTGAGGAAGCCGGTATGCCGGGATATGGATCAGAGCTGGAACTGCTTCAAAAAACTCAAGACTTTTATAAATACGTGGCGCTACAAAGATTAAGCGAAGGATTAGAAAATGTCTCTACATTCATGGGATCCCATTTCAAAAACCGCTGGGACCTTGATCGGGACTTGTATCAGGAATCTATTATCGCCAATATTAATTATTTGAAAACTGTAGTTAATAGCTGTGATGAGTCTTATGGTTGTTATCTAAAATATCTTCGACGAGGAGGACTTGCCGAAAAACTAAACCATAACGAATGACCTTACACTCTATTTTGGGCAACCAGTCGCACAAAATGATCAAAAGACCGGTCGTAAGTCCGTTCCGCATCATCTGGAAAGCAGCAAGCCGGAAGTTCCCGCGCCCTTAGATGGTAGCTTAAGCAATCACAGCAATTACCCTTGCGCGAACACGGTTCGTAACTGCAGTTACATGACTTTAAAGTCTGCTCTTTTTTACATTCCATAATTTCTGCCTCATATTATAAAATCGCCATGTGATTTTATGAAAGTCCCGCTTAAAGCGGGACTTTCATAAAAAACCGTATTATTAATAGTGAAACGGCCCTTGATTTAAAACCTCAAATTGCCTAGAGAGTCAATGAATTGTTTTTAAAAGGATAGCTTTATGGATACTGTAAAACAGGTTAAATTAGAAAAGCACACCTGGCAAGACGAAAGGGGCTGGGGGATCAATCCTCTGGACGCATTGGGTATTTCAGATGGATTTTCAGGCAGTATGCACCTGGTCTCACTTAAGCCTGGAACTGTAAGAGGTAAGCATTATCATACCAATGCCACGGAATGGATTTTTGTCTTTGGAGGAAAAGCAAAAATTGTTTGGAAAGCCGCCTCATCGGGTTCGATCCATCAGATTATGGTTGGAGATGCCGAACCGGCCCTGTTTGAAATTCCACCCGCTGTTGAACATGCCGTCTTAAACACTTCCATGCATGCCATATATTTAACCGTAATCTATGATTCGCATGCACCTGATACGATGCATTGTCCTGCTTTATCTCCAATTTTCATCAATGACATCAAATGAAATAATCATAAATCCGGGCTATTCCGAATATGCCGGCAAAAACGTTTTGACTATACCGGTCTGGAATGCTAATTCGTAATACCACCGCAACATTAATTCATGCATAACTGGAGTAAAAGGTGAAAGAACCAGAGAGTAAAGCCGCTCCGGCACCACAGAACCACCAGGCATTGAACGCAAGTAAAAAATCGGCACAAGCAATGTGGGAGAATAAGGAGATATTTCAATGTATCAGCTCTGCGGCCCAGGATGCAATCATCATGCTGGACGGCCGCGGCCATGTAACATTTTGGAATGAATCCGCCGAGAGGATTTTCGGTTACTCTAAAAATGAAATCATCGGCAAACAATTGCACCAAATGATAATGCCGGCAAGACATCTCGAATCCTTTACCAGAGGGTTTGCTCGTTTTAAGAAAACCGGCCGGGGCAAAACTATCGGGAACACACTCGAGTTGGCGGCTTTAAGAAAGGATGGCCTGGAATTCCCCGTAGAGCTTTCTTTATCTGCCGTAAAGGTTCAAGGTAAGTGGTGTGCCGTTGGAATTATTCGCGATATTGCCCAACGCAAGCTGATCGAGGAGGAACTCCTCAGGGCCCATTCAAATCTCGAATATCGCGTGAGAGAACGTACCGCTGAACTGGTGATGGCCAACGAACAACTGAAACGAGAAATAGAAGAGCGCAAAGGAGTAGAGGCGGCACTGCGGGTGAGCAAGGAGCGTTTCGACCTGGCGGTGCGCGGGTCCAAAGACGGTTTATGGGACTGGCACATCACCACCAACAGAGTATATGCCTCCTTGCGTCTCAGGGAACTGCTCGGATATCAGGACTCGGAATTTTCGGAGTCATTCGGCGATTGGGCTTCAAACATACACCCCGGGGATTCTAATCGTGTATTAGATGCCTTGCACAATCATCTGGAAAAGGGTAAAATCTACGATGTGGAATATCTGTATTGCAATAGAGTCGGCCAATATCGCTGGCTCCACTCTCGCGGGCAGGCGATATACGATAAAGAAGGAATGCCTATCCGTATGGTCGGTTTTATCAGCGACATCACCAAACGCAAGCAGGGAGAGGAGGCTTTACGCAAAAGCGAGGAGAAATATCGGTTGCTGCTGAATAATCTGCCAAGTATTGTATATCAGGGATTCAAAGACTGGGCGGTTGAGTTCGTTGATGATAAAATTGAGATGTTAACCGGATTTACTAAAGAAGAATTTAATTCCAAGAGAATTAAGTGGTCGGATTTAATAATAAAAGAAGACCTTGAAATAGCAAGATTCAGTTTCTTGAGGGCCCTAAAAACCAATAAAGCATATGTGAGAGAATATAGAATCAAAACCAAAGCCGGGGAAGTTCATTGGATGCAGGATAGAGGACAGATACTTTGCGACAAAGACGGTCAGATTGAGTATGTGAGCGGGGTCTTTTTCGACATCAATGAACGCAAACGAACCGAGGAAGCCTTGCGGAAGTCGGAAAAGGAACTCCGCGTACTTTCCAGTCAACTTCTGTCCGCTGAGGAGACTGAAAGAAAACGGATTGCCCGGGAACTCCACGACGGTATTGGACAAGCCTTGAGCGCCATCAAATTCAGCGTTGAAAACACAATCGAAGAACTGCGCAAAGAAGCGTTCACCTCCAAAGTCGAATCCTTGGAATCGATTATCCCCCTGACCCAAAAAACCATTGAAGAAGTCCGTAGAATCGTGCAAGACCTCAGGCCTTCGATTCTGGACGATTTGGGAATCTTGGCAACGATTGCCTGGTTTTGCCGAGAATTTGAAAGCATCTATTCCACAATCAGGGTTGAAAAAGAGATCACCGTCAAGGAACATGAAATTCCTGCCATGTTGAAAACGGTAATATACAGAATCATGCAGGAAGCCTTCAATAATGCCGCCAAATACAGCCAGGCCGACCTTGTCCGTATTTATCTGAAAAAAACCGGCGGCAAGATAGAGCTGGCGATTAACGATAACGGCCAGGGATTTGATATTGAAAAGGCCCTTTATGATAAAAATTCCATGAGAGGCTTCGGACTGGCCAGCATGAAAGAACGAACTGAACTTTCCGGGGGGTCATTTACAATAAAATCGGCCAAGGGAGCCGGAACTTATATACAAGCTATGTGGCCGGTGTGATATTGCACCCCAAAATAAGGAGATGCAAGCATGTCTGATGGATTGGATGTAATCATTGTTGATGATGACCCCGATGTGTGTGAGTTGGTCTTTAAGATCGTTAATAGTTTTTATATTTGGGGAGATGTAATTAGTTTTATGGATGTAGATGAGGCCATTGAACATTGCTTAAATCGGGAAACCGGTATTGCAATCTTCATAGTAGATGTATTTCTTGGCGGAAAAAGCGGATTTCATTTCCTAGATGACATCGCTGAAAAGTTCGCTTCCGCCCACGATGACGCCATCATTATTTCCGGAAGTGCCAGTGATGATATTGTCAATATGTGCGTTGCCTCAGGCATCAACTACTTACTGGAAAAACCGATCAGATCATATGCTCTGCAACTTGCAGTCAGGGCCATAATGAATAAATATTT
>JAQBHK010000301.1:0-2575 GCA_032127815.1 Desulfobacterales bacterium | reverse complement strand
ATGAACAGCAAAAAGTACTGGTCCTTAGGCACCGAGCTCGGAAACTGCTGGAACGTCGGCAAACAGCTAAAAACACAGAAGGATAAATAGAATAGCAAAACCAATTATAAATTTATCGACATAAAAATATCATCCTTAGTATGCAATATCTTATCCGGACCGGCAGATATCAAAACTGCCTTTGATTCGATAATCAACAAATAGATTTTAGAATACGTCAAGCCACATTTTGCCGTCGATAGTTACCGCAAAACAGTCGATAGATTTAATGCCTCTTGAACGTCATCCGGATCGATAGATTTCGCGTTTTCATCGATAGCCGATACGCGTTAGATGCGCCGTGTGGTCATATACGAAGGTGAGTATGATACCTATATAACTCTATCACTGTAATGTTTAGGATCTCTGTGAAGGTGGGCCACCGCAGTAATTAAAATTTCTTCTGTTTCTATCACACAGGAAGAACTCGGAATAATTTCTGGTATAATTGTCTCAAGCCCTTCGTAAGTCAGGTCATCTTTTGATTTTTGTCAGTTGTCAGTCGTCCGTTGTCCGTTGTTTGTTTGGGGACCCTGCCGGTTGAGTTCAAATATGCGTTCAGTTTGGGTGCCGGCTCATCAACTTAAAAATTGATTCGCCCATTCGATCAAGCTGCAAAAATTGAAACATCAATTCTTCCGGCTGCTTTGATTAGCCTGTTGTCCAGGGTAGCTATTGGAAAGCCTTTCCTCATTGCAAGATCCAGACATGAGGCATCATAGCTCGACAGATTATTTGCCCTTGCCAAAGCCAAAAGCGCCTTCATCATCATTCCCGGTCGTTCATGCTCCACAACGATCGGAAGTTGGGATAATAAAGTTATGAACCGTATACTATCTGATTCACCGAGCCGCTTTTGTCGTTCAGCCCAACGGTGCTAATCCGGGGCGCAAGGGCCATGGCGCACTGAACATAAGAGTATTGGAACGAACGTAGTACCACAAATAAAAACAAGACGCATCTGGCGCTTGGATATCCGGGCTGAAACGTCTTTATTGACATGTTTGGTGTATATAATATATATTATGTTGCATCATCAATACAACATGGATGGAGGAGAAATGGCCTTAAGTATCAGAAATCCAAAAGCTGAAAAGCTGGCCCGCGAACTTGCATACGAAAGCGGGGAAAATATTACTCAGGCGATCACCAATGCCCTGGAAGAAAGATTAGAGCGGCTTCGGGGCCGCCGCACAGCTACGGACATGACGGAAGAAATCTTAAAAATTTCCAAACGTTGCAGTTCCATCTCTGATAAGGATCAGCGAACCCCCGACGCAATATTGGGATATGATTCAAGCGGAGTCCCAGCATAATGGTTGTCGATACGTCTGCCCTTATTGCTATTTTATTTGGTGAACCGGAGGCTGAATCTTTTGCCCGGGCGCTTACCGCTGATCCCAAAAAATTGATTAGCGCTTTTAATGCGTTGGAATCCGGTATTGTGGTAGAAGCCAGGAAAGGGGAAGCCGGTGGTTGCGAATTAGACCTTCTTCTGCATCACGCTCGCATTGAAATCGTTGCCATAAATGTCGAGCAGGTGGAGCTGGCACGATCGGCCTGGAGAAACTTTGGCAAAGGAAACCATCCTGCCGGATTGAACATCGGAGACTGTTGTGCCTATGCATTGGCAAAATATTCCGGCGAACCGCTACTTTTCAAAGGCAACGATTTCGGTCAGACGGATGTTCAACCCGTGATCATCGAATAGCTATTTTATTTATCAATCAACCACTGCATTATCGTCAATTTATTATCAAATAAGGCTGTTAGATTGGTTCAACCCGACAAGACATTTATTTTTTGTCCGTTGTCAGTAGTCAGTAGTCCGTTGTTTTCTCCGCAAATTGCATTGGGGTCTGACCCAGCTATCTGTCTTAATTTACATTAAAAACATCCCACAAATAGGTGTTTTTATCGCTTAGAACTACCTTTTTAGGGCCCGAATTGGCCATATAAGGCTCCTGTTGTTCTCGAAGCTGGTGATCTTCATCCGATTTGACAATCTTGCGTCCTTCTGCACGATAACCGAGTTTATCTTTTGTCGTTTCAACAAATTCTTTACCACCGATGGCAACACTCTGGGTCCACTTGGTATCGCGTACATGTCGATTGATTCTGAGTGTCTCTTCAATCCATCTATTGTATGTATCTTTCAAATTCTCAATTGATTTACTATGCAACAATTCTGTTAATTTCTTATAATTGATTAAGGCATATCTTTCCCTTGGTTTTTGAATCTCATTGTATCCGCAAAATTCCCATTCCAAAGGATGCGAAACACTGCCGGTACGCACCATATTCAAGTCAATATAAACCATGCAGCGGAATAGGTGATCATTACCCTCAATAGCCGTTGCATGGTATCGGTCTTCCCAAAATGCGCCTTTGCGCTTCTTTCTTATATTGTACTCTTGGGCTGTGCGGCCTGCGATCAGTTGGATGCTTTTGGGCAAAGTCTCGCGGTGCCCGGTATCCTGAATAAGAAGATGAATGTGGTTCGATGTAACGGTGTAATTCAGCATACATAGCCCGA
>JAQBHK010000300.1:0-3320 GCA_032127815.1 Desulfobacterales bacterium | reverse complement strand
TTGCGGTGGAAGCTCGTAAAGCCGGTATTAATGATGACGCTGTAAACCGCTTTACCTGCGAAGCCATATTTTCAACTCTGACCAATGTCGATTTTGACCCCCAAAGATTCGTCAAGCTTATCGATGAATGTGTGGAGCTGCGGGATGGCTTAAAAGCAAAGGTGGCAGCCGGCGGCGGCAAGGCCGATTTTGTCGAAAAATTCGCCGCACTTATTCCTGCAACCACCCTGGAAAGCATGGTTGCCCAGGGGGAAAAATTGGGGGTACAATCGGATCCGGACCTGGATCCTGACCTTCTTTCCCTCAGAGAGCTTTTGATCTATGGGATCAAAGGCGTTGCCGCTTATGCGGATCATGCCGGGATCCTGGGACAAACTGATGAGAAGGTTTTTGCGTTTATTCAAGAAGCCATGGCGGCAACCTTGAACAAGGACCTGAGTGCCGACGATTATGTGGGCCTGGTCTTAAAATGCGGCGAGATCAATCTGCGGGCCATGGAATTGCTGGATGCCGCCAATACAGGGACCTACGGCCACCCGGTACCCACATCAGTTCCCCTGGGCGCCAAGCAAGGCAAGGCCATCCTGGTCTCAGGACACGATTTGAAAGATTTAGAAGCGATTCTAAAGCAGAGCGAGGGCCGGGGCATTAATGTGTACACTCACGGTGAGATGCTCCCCTGCCACGCATACCCGGAACTGAAGAAATATTCACATTTTTACGGGCACTACGGGACGGCCTGGCAGAATCAAAAAAAAGAATTCGCCGCTTTTCCGGGAGCCATTCTGATGACCACAAACTGTATTCAGAAGCCCAAAGAGGATTATATGGATAATATTTTTTCAACCGGCCTGGTAGGGTGGCCGGGCGTTGCCCATATAGACGATAAAAAATTCGCGCCGGTCATTGAAAAAGCACTTGAACTTGACGGCTTTCCCGAAGATACTGAAGGTAAGTCCGTCATGGTGGGCTTTGGTCGCAACGCTGTCATGGGGGTTGCCGGCCAGGTGATCGAGGCGGTCAAAAACAAGGCCATCCGTCACTTTTTTCTGGTGGGCGGGTGTGACGGCGCCAAACCCGGACGGAATTACTACACCGAGTTTGTGGAAAAAGTGCCCGAAGACTGTGTTGTTCTGACGCTGGCCTGCGGCAAGTTTCGCTTCTTTGACCAGGATCTGGGGGATATCGGCGGCATACCGAGACTCTTGGATGTCGGCCAGTGCAACGACGCCTACAGCGCCGTCCAGATAGCGATAGCTCTGGCAGGGGCTTTTGAGTGCGGGGTCAACGATCTGCCGCTTTCCATGATTCTGTCGTGGTATGAGCAGAAGGCCTGCGCCATTCTGTTGACCCTGCTTCATCTGGGTATCAAGGATATCCGGCTGGGGCCGTCGCTGCCGGCTTTTATTACGCCCAACATTCTGAACGTGCTGGTTGAAAAGTTTAACATTATGCCGATAAAGACTCCTGAGGAAGACTTGAATTCAATCTTAGGATAAGATCGTTTCACCTTAATTTGAACCTTTTGCTTAGAAGATCCCGCAAGCTTGATGGAGTGCAGCGGAAATCCCGCCCAGCGGGACTTGCGGGATCTAATAAAACCGTAAAATCTGAATTTTATTGAGAGGTGCTGCCATGAAATGCCCGGGACAGGACAGTCGATACTGGAAGCCAGGAGCGATCTTTAATGCCAAGTGCCCTAAATGTGACCATACTGTCGAGTTTTTCAAGGACGACACGGCCCGCAAATGCGATAAATGCGGCTACCGTTTCACCAATCCTGACATGGATTTTGGCTGTGCTTCGTACTGCCAGTATGCCGAGCAGTGTATCGGCGATCTGCCGCCGGAAGCGATGGCTCAAAGAGAGGACCTTTTAAAGGATCGGATTGCGGTGGAAATGAAGCGTTATTTCCGGACCGATTTTAAGCGGATCGGGCATGCCACGCGCGTTGCGCGCCATGCCGAACGGATCGGCAAGAACGAAAAGGGCAATCTGGCGGTGATCTTAGCGGCGGCCTATCTGCATGATATCGGAATTCATGAAGCCGAGCGCAAACACGGCAGCACGGCACCTAAATACCAGGAAGAAGAAGGGCCGGATATCGCCCGGTCGATAATGATCAAGCTGGGTGCCAAGGAAGAACTGATCGACGAGGTCTGCGATATCGTCGGGCATCATCATCATCCCCGCAGCGAAGAAAATGTAAATTTCAAAGCGGTGTATGATGCCGATCTTATCACTAACTTAGAAGAGGGGCATAAAGAAAGCCCCATGGATACCGACCGGCTGGTCCGTATTATAGACAAGTCGTTTTTAACCGCAAGCGGGCGTCAATTGGCAGAACAAGTCTTGCTGCCGGATGCATGATACACGATGCATGTTGCCTGCATTGTAACACCCTAATTGTGCCAAAACACAATTAGGGAGGGGCTGGGGAGCAGGGATCAGGAGGCAGAAAATGAGTTTTGTTTCCTGACCCCCGACCCCTGACAACTTTCAATTGAGTTTTTTCCGCTCAATTGAGGTAACAGCTAACGTATTTCCCATTCCAAATACGGGGAGACTTTGCAAAGGTCTCGAGGTTGAATCATGTCCAATCTTGCAATGGGTGTTTTTGCGAGTCTGCTTGCCGGTCTTGCGACCGGTGTCGGCGCCCTTCCGGCCCTGGTTTTTAAAAAAGTCTCCGATAAGGTTCTGAATACCATGTTAGGCGGGGCTGCCGGAGTCATGCTGGCGGCAACATCGTTTTCATTGATTGTTCCCGGGATTGAATACGGCGACCAACTATGGCCGGGCTATGGAGTTTACATAGTGGTCTTTGGGATGCTGGCAGGTGCTGTTTTTTTGGACCGGGTTGACAATTGGCTGCCGCATGAACATTTCGTCATGGGGCCTGAAGGCCCTTCCAGCGCGCTGAAAAGAATATGGTTGTTTGTCATTGCGATTACCATTCACAATTTTCCGGAAGGTCTGGCCGTTGGCGTCGGCTTCGGGACCGGCGACGTGGGGGCCGGAATAAGCCTGGCAATAGGTATCGGGCTCCAGAATATGCCCGAAGGGCTTGCCGTTGCCCTGCCGCTTTTGGGCCTGGGGTACAGCCGCTGGCGGGCGATCGGCATCGCTACCTTAACCGGACTGGTGGAGCCGGTTGGAGGCCTACTGGGTGTCGTAGCAGTTAGCGCTTTTCATCCTGTTCTACCTTTTGCGTTGGCTTTTGCTGCCGGAGCAATGCTGTTTGTTATCAGTGACGAAATCATTCCGGAGACGCACTCAAAAGGAAAATCGCGCCTGGCAACTTTTGGAGTGATGGTCGGCTT
>JAQBHK010000299.1:0-3290 GCA_032127815.1 Desulfobacterales bacterium | reverse complement strand
ACCATTTCAGCGCAGGTCTCCACCGTATCATCGACGGCTATGCCTGCTTCAAACCGTGCCAAAATCTCAGCGGCGTGATCGATAAGTACTTTTTCGACGGCAAGCTTTTTTTGGACATCAATCTCAAGGGCGACCAACAGATACAGAAGCGTAACGAGGCCCACAGGTGTTGCCGGATACAGCATGTGCACGGCTTCCCGGCGCAGCAGGGGCAAAGTTTGCCGGACAAGGCCCGGATACTGTCTGCCGAGCATGATTTTGAGGCGGCCGTGTTCGAAAACGGTAAAAAGGTCGGCCGCCAGCTCCGGGACCGGAAATAAATCAAAAAAACGCTCCAGATCGGACAGGGTGTTCGGATTGTTGATTGTTGATTGTTGATTTTGGATTAAATTTGATTCAATATTCAAACCATTAAAATCCGCATTCCGAAATCCAAAATCCAAATTCCCTTGGCAGCGATCCAAAGCTTTTTCCAGGTCAAAGTCGAAGGTGTTGCATTCATAAAGGCCGGCTTCCAGCCTGGTGAGGCACTTGAAAAGATTTATGTTCTCTTTTTTGCTGGCAAACGTGCTGATTTCAGCGGGCAGATAAATGAATTTGCCGTCTGAACACGCCAGGGCTCTCTTTTCGTCCGCTTTCAACAATACTTCCGGCAGATCCGACAGCGGCCGTACGGATATTGCCAGGCCGGTACGAGCACGCACGTAACGGTTCAACTGGGCCTGAACCTGTGATAAAGGAACAACCACCTGCATTTGTGTGAAAGTATCAGCACCGAGCTTCGATTCCAGCGACAGAAATTTTGCCGCCGACTTGCGGCTGCGCATCAGTTTGTCTATACCAAGCGATACAAAGCGGTTTAAAGCCTCTTCGGAAAGCAGATGGAGCCCTTTTTCAAGACCGTCCAAAAAGGCGTCGGTCAGACGAACATCGGTCTTAACGACGCGCCGCAATTGTTTTATTTGCCATATGCGCCTTAAGGGGGCAAAGCCGAGTACGGCTTTCGGCAGGATGTGGGCAAAATGCTGGCATTGAACATAGGACAGCTCCCCGGCAAAGGTATCGGCCAGCAGCTTCATGTACGCGGAGGCCGATTCAAGGTCTTTAGAGTTTAATAACTCCGACAATGCTTCGAGGGGATCTTTGAGGGTATAGGACCCCTTGGATTGCATAACGTCAAGGGTGTGCAGGAAATGTTCAAGCAGCCGCTGGTCGCCGTATTTGCACACCGGCACCAGATGGGTCGCCATGATCCGTCCCATGGTCGGCCCCTGGCGGCCGAATTTGCGGACCAGATCACGGTAACGCGCGATCATCGGCGCACCGGCTTCACCGCAAAGGCCGGCATACCCCAAGGCCACCTCCCGGCCGAAAGATATCTCTTCGGCCAGCGCCCACAGTGTCTCGTCTATCAGCAGGGCGATATCTTCCAAAGGAACCGGAACGGCTTTTTGGGCCAGCAGAGTTTTAACTGCGGTGGCTAAATCCGGATCGGCAATCGCGAGTTGTTTAAGCGGATAGGTCATCTGATCTTTTATTATGTTTTTTTTAATACCCCATCCGTTTGCGGCGGGGAGCTTCATTTCTCTTTGGTTGTATCCTTTAAACTTGAAGCTTAATATTTTTATAGCAAAAATTTTAAAGACAATCACGAAAATATTACCGCAATACAGATTCTTCCAAAAGGGCATGCGAAATGTTAAAAGCATAAGATGATGACTATCTAATTTAATTGCAAAATTCTATCTTCTGAAGTTATTTGCTATTATTAACCATATCTGATAATTATTCAAGTATTGAGCCGGAGGGTAAATGGAGATTCAGATTGACCCGCACACTTTAGCAAGAGCGGAAGAACGCGGAACTGATGAAGAAGAGATAAAAGATGTTATAAAGACAGGCACTGACTTGCCCGCCAAACATGGACGAATTGGGAAGGCAAAGGTATCTGAATATAACCAAGAACGCCGCAACAAATATTATGAGCAGAAAAGGGTTGAAGTATTTTATATAATTGAGGACAATTTGATAATAACAGTGACCGTATATGTTTTTTACGGCAAGTGGGAGTCTTAAGATGCATGTTTCTTACAACGACAGAACAGATCTCCTTTATATCCGATTAGACGATAGAAAGCAGGATGTGATCAACAGGCGGGTATCGGATGTTGTTGTGCTGGATATTGGAGAAGGGGATAGAATTATCGGCATCGAAATTCTTGATGCTTCCAGGCATGTTACTCTGGATCGACTGTTGCCTGTTAAATATGAAGTTTCAAAGGCTGCTGTTTAGTAATCTCTTGCTCGATTAATAACTATAACTCAATTGAGAGTTATTTCTTATGCTTATTTTTTCATTGCCGACAAATACCTTCGTACTTTAATTTAGCGAAAAAAACCCAAGACTATGGCGACACAATAGTAGGTAAAGAAAAAATTGCCGCGGGGGAAAGTTCGGGAGTTCTGATTTTGCCGTACTGGGGGTGCTGGGCGCTGCTGGTGCTCTGCACCACCTTGTCGGCCAGATACAATCCCAGTTCCGTGCCGGTGATGTAACCGTCGCGCGTCAAATCGGCGTCCCCTTGCAGCCCTAAAAGCAGGCTGCGCTTGAACATACTGCGGTCCGGCACGGTCTCTTCCTCGGTGCCGGCGGTAATATACTGGCGCACCGGCCGGGCGCTCTTTTCGGTAATATCCGCCGGCACGGCCCTGACCAGTGAAAAGAGTGAGCCGGAAAAACAGGAATCAAACAGCATCAAGACATGCTTGGAACGGATTCTGAGGGAATAGGCTTCCATGTCCTTCATGCTGACAGCCTTGTTGACAAACCCGTTGGGATCGTTGCGCAGCAGGGGGCAGTCCGTGGGGATAATATAACCCAGGCTGGTACCGTCGGCCAGGGCTTCGGTCTCGCCGTGTCCGGCATAGTAAAACAAAAGGGCGCGGTTTTACCTCGAGTCCGGTCTGGTAGGTCAGATCATTGAGCGCCTTGTTGAGCTGTCGGGAAGTGGGGTTTTCAACGACCTTAACCTTAAACCCCATCTTTTTGAGAGCTGCGGCAACGTCCCGGGCGTCCTTGACGGCATTGGGCAGATCCGGCCAGCCATTGGTATAATCGCTGACGCCGACGACCAGGGCATGGTAGTCCTTGTAAAGGTACAGCTCCTTGCCCTTTTCGGAAATCACCCGGATGCCGCGACTGGTCGCTTGCGCCGGAACGGTGAACATTAAAGCTGCAACAACAACTGTCAATAAGAGAATCTGAACTGCACAGCGCTCGCTAACCCCGC
>JAQBHK010000298.1:0-2790 GCA_032127815.1 Desulfobacterales bacterium | reverse complement strand
CCCCGCAACTACCTGGGGCTTGAGGAGCGGCTCGAAGAGCCTTTAAGCGCCTTCAGGTTCTCGTTCACCATATCGAGGCTGCTGCCGCCCTGTTCTGTCAATTTTTCATGTTTATCTCCAGTTATTACCCTATTACGGTTTCTATTGCATCAAAACAATTATCACTGTAATAGGCGGCGCAATATAATTCATTGCATATCAAACAGTTATACATATTTAATTGCGCCATGATTGCGCTATTTCTTTTTTATGGCGCAATAGAATCCGGATTTTCCGGATACCATAGGGCTGCCTTCGTAGCTCCGATCTTGTAAATTTTCCCTTCTTTTTTAAGTTCAGCAACTAATTTTTGCACCTGATCTTTCGACAAGGCGGGAAGTACCTGCATAAGCTCCTTAAGCCTGCTGCCACTATCCCTGTTTTCTTTTATGTGTTTCAGGAGCAAGGCCTTGTTTGTTTCACGATCCAGCCCTTTTTTGCGTGTGTAGGCGCCTTTTTCATCAACCATTTTGTAATACCGGCGGCTGAGGATATATTTGACCCCACGACCGCGGCCGAAACGCTCTACAAGGCCCTTTTCCACTAGTGACTGCAAACGGTTTTGGAGATGATCCGGTACCCTGCATTCTCTGTGTATATGATCCAGTAACAAAAAATCGGCTGTACTGAAAAGTTCTAATGTCTCTCGCCCCACCTTTTCGAGAAACTGTAGAAAACGGAGGTCCTGTACTTCTCCGTTGAGGTTAAGAACGACCTGATATTGATCTGTCCCCGCAAAATCTGGCGTTGGTTTACTCTCCTGAATGCTCAATTCAAACATCAGATTCATGCCCTGCCCGGAGCGTTCCACAAGACCGCATTTGGCAAAAATATCTGCAATCCGCCGGTTACGCGGCAATTGACGGTCAAGAATATTCTGTTCGGTAATACCAACAGGAAAGCCGCCTGGACTTTCGAGTACTAATCGGCGGGAATGTTGTCTGATAAAAACACTGCCGCCAAGCTGATAGTTGCGGTGGCTGACGGCATTTAAAACAGCTTCTCGAACAATACGCTCGGAAAAAGTCGGAATATCCAGAACAAACAGTCCCGACTGAAAGTGCTGAATATCATTCCGCAAGTTGATCAGGTTCCATAGCTCGTCGTAGAAGCTGAAAAAGCCCTGCCTCAATTCCACCCTCTGCTGTGCAGGTCCTGAAGCGTCGGAGGCACGATACTCAAAAATAACTTCCGCCTGAGCAAGATGTCGCCCAAGGGCCTTCCGGGTGCCGAACAAAATCAGGGCAGAATAGGTTAAACGGCCATCAACCAGGGCTTCAGCATCATTGAGCAACTGTTCTTGGGCAAGAGTGGTTAAAGATTGATTCCTGGACTTGTTAATCCAACGTTTGCGAAAGTTTTCAATAGCCACCGTGTCCAACTCATCCATGGTTGCAGAAGCACATATATCAGCCGAGAAATCATGCCCTGCCTCTGCAAAAATACCACGCAGCCGGTCTTCGGACATTGCTATCAAACTTTCGCCCTGTCGTTGCCAGTAAATCCCTTTGTATTTGACAGGATTTCCGATTGGATGAGTGGGAACATTAAAAATCAGAACCCGGCCCATAGGATGATTAACTACGCTGAAATCGATGTTTAGATGCAATTGTTCGATAAGACCGGCTCTTGTGCGTTCCGGTTGTGTGAAAGACTGAGACCCTATAACGCTTCTGGGACGTTTGTCTGTTACCCCAAGGACAATCTTTCCGCCGCCTTCATTGGCCAATGCCGCGCAATATTTGACAAGAGTCTCAAAGTGAAAGCTTTTTCTGGCTTCCTTGAATTCGAGATGCTCTCCTTCTTTGGAAGTCATTAGCTCTTCCAGTTGTTCCATTGTCATTTGGTCGTTCATAAATCTTTCCTAGCGCCTCAATGCGGTCCGTGATCTGTTTGATTCGAGCGTTCAGTTGAACCTTGTGTCCCCATTTAATAGGGGACATTTGTACAGGGCATTCACTGCTCTAAATTGATGCCACCGATATCCTCTTTTTTCCTGCTGATATCATTTGTGTCACGCAAGAGTTCGGAAGACTTCTGAGACATCCTTTAAATTACGGGATTTTCGTGAGCCTCAAAAAGATAAAGCCCTTCTTAGCATTCTTGCGCCAAGAAGAGCTTTTATTATTTGTAGAGCCATTAGGCACCCTGTATAAAATGTTTAGATCGTGCCGTGCCGGAAATTTAACTGTGTGACCTTAAATGAAATGTTTAAAAAAATCAATGGTTAAATACAAGGTTGCGGGTTTCGAGTTGCGCGTTACGGGTTATAATGCTGGTTCCGGATTCCGGGTCACATGTCGAAAAAATTCTCGTTACAGTCATATTCAGTTCCATAAAAGAAACTGATCGCTCCAGATATCACTGCAAACCCACAGGGTATCAGAAAGTCGATAAACCGTTGATATGTCTGATCCGCGCTTGGCCCTGATTGCAGATATCTGCTGTATCGACGCGCCATAAACCCCTTTAATTTCTTGGATATGTAACGAGTATCTCACTTGAGTAGATCATCTTCAGGCCTGAAGTTAAGTCAGAAAATCCTATATCTTGCGGTTGCTCTTACATAGGCTTGGTGATTGATACCTGCTTTGTGCATCCAGTCCATCTCACGAGTGGTGTTGATTTGGGTTTGAAGAACCCTGCAGCAAGCTGAAAGGTTCATCGACTGTAAGGAATCCTATCAATTTTTTGATTCGCTCGCTAACCCCGCAGCGACTCGACTGAGCTCGTCGAAGTCAAGCTACGGGG
>JAQBHK010000297.1:0-2778 GCA_032127815.1 Desulfobacterales bacterium | reverse complement strand
GACACTTTACCTGCCGTTTCGCTTTTTCCTTTTTGCGACGTCGTTGCCTGCCATTCAAATCTGAAAAAACTTTATATTGTGTATTGACCACATCATCGTTTGGGCGGCGTTGGGTATTGATATATTGTTTTGCATTGACACATTAAAATAGCCTGCTTTATCAATTTATAAATACCCGTCCCCAACGCCTATGTTTCGCTCTTTACGCAAGCACCTCATGTATATTTGTGGCGACTTTAAACGAAACTCCAAGTGCATTAAAGTGAGCTCGGCCGCAATCGATTTTGCGATTTTCAAAATCGCGGCGCTGATCCCGATCATGTGTGCTTTTGGTTTCACTTACAAGATAAACCTTTTCGTCTTTTTCGGTTACAACAGCCCAATCGGGATTGTAGTTGCCCAATGGCGTCGGTACTACAAACCAGCGTGGCAGCTTGCAGAAAAACTTCACGTTTTCGTTGGTGTCCAGCTTCCAACTGGTACTCGAGGTTGGCGTCAAACTTCAGTTTCATTCTCTATCAATCCTTCTCAAGAAAAAACCATCCCTTTTTCAGATGATTATAGGGAAATATCGGATGATTCCCGGATGATTGCCCATGCGGTTCACCATCTCATCCTGAAACATAAAATCGGATGATTGTCGCCAACTGTCGGATGATAATCGGACAGTTATCGTGCCAAAATATAGCGGGTGGATCTCCCCTTCCCTGTGCGTTCCAAAATCTTAAGTTCCAATAGTCCATTAAGGTCGCGATGCGCGGTGTCACGAACAACATTCAAATGTTCCTGACACCATTTGTTGGTTATGTACCCTCCGGTATGCACCTGAATGATAATCGCCTTTTGCCGCTCGTTAAGTTGAGATTCAATCGAAGGTGGGATAGCTCCAGGGGCGCCGTCCGGCACTCTAATTCGGTCAAAATCGCCGGCAGGTCCTCGGAACGTAATTCTGAAATAACCATCTTTTTGATCGATTACCGGAGGATCGAGACCATGGTCCAGCATCGCTGTCCGCATCCTCTCAAAACCGGTACCGCGCTGTTCCATCATTCGGAATGCTGCAAGACACTCAGCGAGAATGGGATTGCGACGGCATGACTCATAATCTCCTTTTCGAAGTTTCGCAAGGGTTACGGGTTTGGGCGGATAACCCGGGCTGGACACAACAAGTCTGTCTGAAAATATCCGTAACTGTATTTTACGAGAGGAATCTTCAT
Organism: Desulfobacterales bacterium; assembly: GCA_032127815.1. Taxonomy (GTDB): domain Bacteria; phylum Desulfobacterota; class Desulfobacteria; order Desulfobacterales; family UBA11574; genus Desulfatibia_A. Next base: position 1,561 of record JAQBHK010000297.1, on the reverse strand, counting down.
AATCCCTGTGGGCAAAAGCGTTAACGAGCGCTTCACGAACGGCTTTGACAGGATATTCATTCAGTTCCACATTATTAATCCCGATAATTCGAGTAGGGTGTTCTGTGTTCTGATGCACAAAAGCCAATAAATTCTCGATCAATTGAGGGATCGGTCCACTGAACTCTTTCTGGGCACGGGGTTTACCCGAGTGTTTAATATCGAGATACGCGTCTGCCTGAATTTGACACTGAGGATAACGCATCGCAGGATTCCTGCCAAGGAAAACAACCCCTCCGGCAGTCGGATAGAAGGTGTTTGATTCCGCATCCAGCCAAAGCAACCCTCGAACCCGCAGTATGGGTTTGATGTCGGCATTTGATTCGGCTTGATGCCCACCTAAGTGATGATACAACCTGGTATTCTGTTTTTCATCAAGATCGTTAAAAGATACTTCATTCTGCTGCTGCAATTCAAAAACAGAGGCTGCTTCAATCGTGTCCATTCCACTGTCGGATTCTTCCTGGGAAGGCGTTAGCCGGTACTGTTCCTTAAGTACTCTCTTTAGCCAAGCATACACTTCCTTTTTAAGATCGATGCGATCTATAAAGCGCTTATAGGTAAATGCATCTTGCTTGATTGTGGAAATCAATGCCTTGGCATCCGTTTCTCGACCTTGATCGTGTGACCCTTTGATAAGTACAAGCGAAGGAATGTTTTTTTGTATGGCGAGATTATATTCGTGATGGGTGGCTGATAATCCATCGATTTTCGGTCCGTATTCCCTGTCAATCATGAGGATGTATATCCGGCATTGTTCAAGCTCGCGCAGGAATGGTTTGTCTCCCGGGTAAACCGGGGGTGACTGTTTTTCAAATAGAACAGGTTCGCAGTACTCTTTGAGAAACGGATCGGTTGATATAAGTGAAAACAGTGCCTGCCGTTCCGGTTCAAGCTCTTTCTGTACCGAACTGATAAATACTCGATATCGTGTCAACGGTATCTCCCTTTAAACTGTCCGGAAAACGATCTGTTCGGAGCCGTCCTTTGCCTGGTTGCGGGCGGCAAAGGTCTGCACGGCATTGGCCTTGTTCAGGCAGCACTTTTTGTATTTTTTGCCGCTGCCGCACGGACAGGGGGCGTTGCGCCCTGTTTTCATAATTGAATCCTCTCTAAATTAGCATTAAATTTTATGGTATGTTTAAAACCAAAAAACGTCTATTTTTAAAGCTCCTTATAAAAATTTCAGACACTTAGCGCGGCCCTAAATCTGCAGGTCCACGAAGAAAAGCTGCTTGTGTTACACAAATACAGGTTTCAGTAATACCACTCTTCATGCGCCAAGGGTGCCTGGTTCAATGCTTCCCGATTAAGGCGCCACTGAGGCATAAACCGATCCATCAGCGTTTTAAACCGATCGTTGTGGTGTCTTTCCAGCAAATGCACCATTTCATGAACTAAGATATACGCCAGGCACTCCGGCGGTTTTTTGGCCAGTTCCAGATTGAGCCAGATTCGTTTCGCAGCAATGTTGCAGGCACCCCAGCGGGTTTTCATCTTTTTTATACCCCACTGGCTGACC
>JAQBHK010000296.1:0-15663 GCA_032127815.1 Desulfobacterales bacterium | reverse complement strand
AGGTGCTCCCTTCTTTGATCTCTTCCCGGATGCGGTTTTCCCTCTCCAGCACATCCATGCTGCGGTTGGCATATTCCACGGCAATGGACTTTGGCAGCACCACCACCCCGTCGTCGTCGCCCAACAGCCAGTCGCCCGGCTCTACGCGCATATTGCCGACCGTTACCGGTACGCCGATCTCTCCGAATCCTTTGGGCTCGCCGGCGTTGGGCATCACAAGCCGGCTGAAAGCCGGAAATTTCATGGCGATGATTTCGGGGCTGTCCCGGAGAGCGCCGTCAATGACGACGCCGGACAGGCCCCGCTGCACGGCTGATTGGGTTGCCAGTTCTCCCCAGAGGGCCGGCCCCGCCCCGCCCGCATCAATGACGACAACATCACCCGGCTCTGCCACGTCAATGGCCTGGACCGGTTTGGCCCAGTCTCCCGGATACGTTCTGACGGTAACGGCCCGGCCGATCATCCGAATACCTGGATAAAGAGGCCGGATTCCCTGCAAAACACCGCCGCGATGCAACGCATCGGAAAGATTCGCTGCCGACACCTGTTCCAAAATTTGGCGAATTTCCGTTGCGCCTCTTCTTTTAAAAAGGGTCGTGCTAATGCTTTCTTTGGTATCGATTCCTCTGCGAATGTCCCGGGCTGCCTGTTCGGGATCCAGGGCCTTGGTAATGGCACCGCCCACAATGACAATGGCGGCACCGGCCTCTATCGCGTTGGCGGCTGTTTCGGAATTAATGCCGCCGGCCACCGCCACCGGAATCGACAATGCCCGGGTTATCTGCCGCAACGTATCAAAAGGATCCTTGCCTTCCATCTGCTCGTCAATGGCGCAATGGACCGATACATAGTCGGCCCCCAGATCCTCAACAAGCTTTGCTCTGGACAGGACATCATCCACCGCAATCATATCCACTACAATCTTGGCGCCATAGTTTTTGCCCGCCTGGATGCACTCCCTGATAGTAGCCTCGCTGGACGCACCCAGCACATCTACAATATTTGCACCGGCTTTGGCGGCGGTTTCAACTTCCACCCGGCCGGCATCCATAATCTTCATATCGGCGACAATGGTAGTGTCAGGAAAAAGTCGGCGCAGTTCCCGGACGGCGTGAAGCCCTTCGCTCTTGATCAGAGGCGTGCCGGCTTCAAGCCAGTCAACGCCGCCGGCGACTCCGGCTCGAGCGCTTTTCAAGGCCCGTTGCAGGTCTACAAAATCCAAGGCCAGCTGCAGGATCGGTTTCATTTATTCTCCTTTATTCAATAACTGCATGTAGCGGTGAAAGAGGTCCCACATCCTTGTCGCTTTCCTGGTAAAGGTTCAGAACCAGCGCCTCTAAAAAAAGAAAGGCTGCTTGTTCGAACAAGGAGCCGGCCATCTGTAACGAATGGGGCTCGTGGTCTCGGCACAGTTTGGTGGTTCCGGGAAGATGGATGCTCATATCCACCAGCGCGGCGATGGCAGATTCGAGATTCCCCAAAATTCCATAGGTTAGGGCATGATGTTCTTTAGCACTGCTAACCGCGGCAAGCGTTGCAGGGGTCTCTCCTGATCCGCTAAGAACGATGAGCAGATCATCACGGCCAATGGCGGGAGTAATGGTTTCACCGCAAAAGTAAACTCGATAGCCCAGATGCATCAGTCGCATGCAGAAACAGCGCAGGACAAAACCGGATCTTCCTTGAGCAAAGCAAAAAACAGATCCGGCCCTTTTAATCTTGTGGATTAAATCTGCGGCAGCTTCATCGCTAAGACTGCTGAGCAAACACCGATTTTCCTCCAAAACTGTACCGATTACCTCCTGGACACCGAACTTTGCTGTATTTTTATCGCTTGTATTTGACAAATTTTGTCCCAGGTCGACATTTAAAAATTGAAAGTATGACGAAATGGTCTCGGTATGTCAAGCCAATATTACCCGGATTTGAGCACCTGCCCGTGGTTTTGCCTTGACAAGATCCGGCTTGCCATTGTAGTCACCTTTAAGCATCAGAGTAGAATCTAACTAACCCATTTATACCATAATATCGATAATTTAAAAGAGGATTTGATTATGAAAAAATTTTGGGCGATTTTAAGCGCGATTGTGTTAATCTCCTTTGCTCAGCCGGCGATGGCTGTCGTTAAGATCAAATTGGGTGTGGTAACCAAACCGGGTTCCGCACAAAACATTGTAGCCGAAAAATTTAAAGAACTGATTGAACAGCAATCCAACCAAGATATCCAAGTACAGATTTTCCACTCCAACTCCATCGGCAACGAAACTGAAATCCTACAGCAGGTTCAGATGAACACCGTCCAGTTGGGGATTATCACCGGTGGCCCTTTTGACACTTTTGACTCCATCGTCAGGGTAATCAACTATCCTTTTCTGTTTAACAGCAACGAGCAGGCCGACCGGATTCTGGATGGGCCGTTAGGTGCCCGGATATTGAAAAGCCTGGAAACTTCCGGCTTCAAAGGCCTGTGTTTCTCAGAAAACGGCTTTAGGAATCTTACGAACAGTAAACGTCCTGTCAAAACGCCGGATGATGTCAAAGGGCTCAAAATCAGGGTCATGTCATCTGCTCTGCATAAAACCATCTGGCAGACCATGGGAGCCAACCCTACGCCCATGCCTTGGCCGATTTATACCGAACTGGAGCAAGGTGTCATCGACGGTCAGGAAAATCCTCTGTGGGTTATGGAAGTATACAAGTTTTATGAAATTCAAAAATACATGACCCTTACCCGCCACGTCTATTCCCCCCATATTAACGTGGCTTCGCTTAGCTGGTGGAAGACATTAGACGCCGCAACTCAGCAATTAATCCAAAAGGCGCTTTATGAAGCAGCCCTGTTTCAGCGCCAAGATAATCGTTCTAAAAATGCCATGCGGCTGAATTTACTTAAAGAAAAAGGCATGCTGGTTGAAGAGCATCCGGATATCGATGCCTTTCGCGCCAAGGTGGGCAAATTAAAGGAAATGGATCTCTACCAGGAACCGAGGGTGCAGGCGCTGCTTTTAGATATATTAAACGCCACCAAATAAACAAAAAAAGTGAATGCTCTTAAACGCTTCAGTTACAAAATCAATAACTGGGTTGAATGGTTGCTTTTTGGGCTCGGTTTTACCATGTCCGCCATTGTGGCCGCCCAGGTTTTTTCGCGTTATGCCCTCAACCACTCTCTGTTCTGGTCCGAGGAGCTTGCCCGCTATTTGCTGGTATGGCTTACCTTTCTCGGCAGTTCGGTAGCTTACTACCGCAAAGTCCATCCAGGCATAGATATTATTTATGGCCGCCTGCCGGCCCCGGTCCAAAAAACAGCGGCGATAGTTGTCCATCTGGTTTCCATGCTGCTGTTCGGGGTTATGCTATTCTATGGCATCAAGTTCGCTTATTTTGTAAGAGCGCAGATATCTCCGGCGCTTTACCTGCCCAAATGGATTATTTTTTCTGTCGTTCCTGTCAGCGGGCTCATTCTGACGCTGCACAGCTTCACCATGCTGTTAGATGAGTTAAAAGGATGCGGCCGTGACAGCTGAAATCCTAATGTTATCCTTGCTATTTCTTTTTGCCATTAACACGCCGATTGCAATCGCCATTGGTGCCGCCTCAATTTTAAGTATCATAATTCAAGGAGACTTTACGTTGATGATGGTTGTTCAGCGTATGTTTGGAGGCACAGACTCTTTTCATCTTTTGGCGGTTCCGCTTTTCATGTTTGTCGGGGTTATTATGGAAGCCGGCGGTATCAGTCGCAGAATCATAGATTTTGCCAATGCCCTGGTTGGATGGCTTCCCGGCGGATTGGCGGCTGTAGCCATCGTCTCCGCAATGTTTTTTGCCGGGATTTCCGGATCAGCGGCTGCTGACACTGCGGCCGTGGGAGCCATTCTGATACCGGCCATGCAGAAATCGGGCTATGAACCTGATTTTGCCGCGGCGGTACAGGCTTCCGGCGGATCCATCGGGATTATTATTCCACCTTCAATACCTATGATTATTTTTGGTTTTCTGACCGGAGCCTCTATCAGCCAGCTTTTTGCGGCCGGAATTCTGCCCGGGATTATAATCGGCATATCCCTGATCGGCGTTTCAACCCTGATTTCACGGAAACAAGGTTACGCGGCCACGGCAGTCTTTTCAATGAGTGAAGTTTGGCGCAGTTTAAAACGGGCCATGCTGGCCTTGGGGACACCGGTGATCATCCTGGGAGGTATTCTGGGCGGCATTTTTACCGCCACCGAATCGGCCGCCGTAGCGGTAGTCTATGCGCTGGTGGTCGGTATGTTTGTATATCGAAAAATCAAGCTTAAAGACCTTGTCAGCCTCTTCAGCGAAGGGGCCGTAACATCGGCTATTGTAATGTTTATCATTGCTACGGCATCGATATTTTCCTGGATTGCAGCCATCGAAGACCTCCCCGCCCGTTTGGCCGGCACCCTGCTCGCAATGACTTCAAGCCCGGTCTTACTGCTTCTGATTATCAACTTGATCCTGCTGGTTGCAGGTACATTTGTAGAGACCACGGCGGCTTTAATACTGCTGGTACCCATGATTGCGGCCATGCTTCCTGTACTCAAGATTGATATGATTCACCTTGGAGCAATTGTGGTCACAAATCTGGCCATCGGAATGCTCACACCGCCCATGGGAATCTGTCTGATCGTTTCATGCTCGATCTCGGGCAGCAGCCTCGCGGCTGTCAGCAAGCGTATTCTGCCATTTTTAGCGGTACTGCTGGTAGATCTGCTGCTGATCACCTTTTACGCGCCTTTGACTATGTGGATGGCACACCTGGTGGCAAAATAGCCGATGACACCCCATCTCCCGCGTTGCCAAGGGTTTGCAGTAGCTTACTACGGCACCCTTGGACAGCTTGACGTAGTCAAACGGAGATCCCGCTAGCGGGAGATCTGGGGTATCCTCGGCTATTTTGCTCAATTGAGGAGTCGAGGCGTTTTATTGTAGAGCATTATCTGCCAGCGGAATGGATGATCTTTTTTTAAAGCGAGTGCTGTTTGAGTGTATTAGGGATTCGTTAGAAAGAACAGGTGGATGCCTAAATTGTTTCATAGCAAACGATTGCCTTTCGCCAAACAAACCTGTTTTTTTGTGAAAAAAGCCTATGTTCTTTCTTTACGAGCCCTTATACACGAGTTTTATCCGCCTTTGGCGTGATCACACGGTTTAAAAAAAGATTTTCCATGAAGCGACCATAAGAGAAAACTCAAAAAGCAGCTTAATCAATTAAAACAACAAGGAATCAGAAATGAAACCATCTTTTGCCATTGTAGGATGCGGTAAGGTTGGGACGGCTCTGGGAATATTTCTTGCCAAAGCAGGGTACCAAGCCGTGGGTTTGGCAGGCAGGAATTTTGCTTCAGCCCAACGGACGGCAGAAATCATCGGATGTGATCATTACAGCGATGTCCCCTGGGAAATAACCGGAAATGCTGATGTTGTCTTTATAACAACGCCGGACGGAGTTATTAGAGAAACTTGCGATGCCATTGCCGGCCACAAAGGATTTGCCGATAAGGCAGTGGTACTGCACTGCAGCGGTGCGCTGCCGTCGACCATCCTGTCAACTGCAAAAACATGCGGCGCTCTGACAGGTTCCATGCATCCGCTGCAGACTTTTGCTTCCAGCAAATTTAGCGCCAACCCTTTTCAAGGCATAACCGTTTCCGTAGAGGGTGAAAGCGATGCAATTAATATGGCAAAACAAATCGCCGCCGACCTTGGCGGAAGCAGCGTTACAATTCTGACAGAAGCCAAAACCCTCTACCATGCATCGGCGGCGGTGGCCTCAAACTACCTGGTGGCCTTGCTTGACCTTGCATTGCAGCTCATGGGCGCATCCGGAATAGCAGGCAAGGATGCATTTTGTGTATTAAAACCCTTGATTGAAGGAACTCTGTCCAATATCGAAAAGGTCGGAATTCCCGCAGCGCTCACCGGGCCCATTGTCCGGGGAGATGCAGAAACTGTGGAAAAGCACATAGAAGAAATCGGATTAAGAACACCCCGGCTGCTGGACCTTTATAAAACCTTAGGGTGGTATACCATTGATATTGCAACGGCCAAAACAACGATCTCGGAAACTACCGTCAAGCAGTTGAGAAGTCTCCTGGGGCCTTCTGTTGGGTAGAAAAGATTTTGGGGCGCCATAATTGCAAATAGACATTATTTTTGTAATACGCAACGGATACTGGATACTGGATAAAATACAAATAACATCCTTTTGAAATCCAGTATCCAGCATCTATCCGAACAGAGATAAAAAATAATGGGATTAGATCCTGTGAAGTCGCAGAGGATTGTCAGCCAGGCTTTGGTTGGCTGCTTGCAACCGGTCCTCACTCGATATCACGGCCACAGCATGATTCTTATCATCGTCAAAGTATCTTTTGGCAGCATCAATAACCTGATTGCGGGTCACGGCCAAAAGCCGCTCCTTGAACCGCTGGCGCGTCTCGTCCGGCAGAGAGATAATTTGTCTTAAAAAAGCTTTGCGGGCCGCCGGCCCCGGCGGATCGGGTTTGTCAATGTCAGAGCATACCTGCAGGATGGCCTCTTTGACATCTTCATCATTGAAGTCTCCCGATTTGATGAAAGTCGGGGCAGCATCATATACTTTCAGGGTAGTTACAATGTGTGGATCTCGATAAGAACCGAAGCAGAACAGTCCGTCTTCACGGTTGTAAATGGCAAACCCGCCGTATGCCCCGCCTTTTTCCCGTATTTCACGATGCAGGTACAAAGATCTAAGGATCTTGCTTATTACGGATAAAGCGGGGGCATCATCATGGCCCAGACGAACGGTTGGAAATGTCCGGGCGACAAAGGAGACGGCGGTTGTTGTACTCCAGCCTTCTCTGGGAACTTCATCTGTCAGGCCGACTTCCGGCGGTATAAAACCATGGGCCGATTTTATATCTTGCGGCTTTTTACCAAGTTTCGTCTGAATGGATGCCGCCGATGAAGCAGCTTCTGAAAGCGCCTGGTCTTCGCCGATCAAGGCCATTTTGAAGTTATCCTTGATGAAAAGGGCTTTGCCGATAACCGCAAGTTTTTGGGCGATCGATTGGAGTCTGTGGTCCGTAAGATCATCGGTTATCTCTTTTATGGTTTTCAACTGGTGAACTCCGTGCCAGATCTCACCGAGAGCATGGGTTGTTGAAAAATTCCGCGAAGCCAGTGACATTGCCAGTCGATGGCCGTTTTGAACGATCATGGATTCCAGGCCGGCTCGGTACTCTAGAAATAGGCTTTTTAAACGAACCAGATCTGCAAAATCGACTTTGCTGAAAAGCTCTTCAGCGATTTCAAACATTTGCTCCTGGTTCCTAACCAGGCATTTGGCGTTGAATGCTACCAAAGGCAAACAGCCCCCTTCGGCCTCAAAACCGGTTCGTGCACTACATGACAAGCTGATTCCGCCGGTAAAAAGATCAATTAGCTGTGCTATTTCGGTATAATCGCGAACAGATGTACCGATTTTGGGAAACGTATAACAGAAAAAGGGGACCAGGGGGATCAGATGCCCGGGCAGCAATCCGATTCCGGCAACCGCCGAGAAATAAAAAATGCCGGAAGTCGGCTGCTGATAAAAGGCGGCACGTACAGTGTCGTGTGATGTCGGTGCTGGCACACTTTGCACTGAGGGCGGAATCTCTTCAAGTGCCAGAGTGGGAAGGCAGGAAACGTCTTCTGTGCCTTCCTGGAGTTGTTTGAGAGCCCTGGCATCCTCGATTAATTTTTCAAGGTCGGGCGGTTTTATATCGGCCTGTATGCATCCAAGTTCAGCAGCAACCCGCGCAGCTTCTTGCTCTTCCAACAGCTGATCAGGGGCAAGTGTTATGAGCACCCGGTGCGGATTATCCAGAAAATATTTTTTGATACAATTTTCAAAAAATGGTCCTTGGGCTATTTCCCGGCGGAGCCTGGCAATGTCGGTGTCGAACTGCAATATCTTTAGAGGGTCGCCGCCATGGAACCAGCTGCCGGCAAAAGCAAGCAGCAATTTAATGCCATATGGATAGGGTGTGCCGGTTACTTCTTTGCGATGAAATTCCAGCTGATGAATAGCCGATTCAATTCTTTGTTTGTCAACTCCATTTGTCGATAGCTTCTTCAAGACATCGAATACGATCTTTTCGATCTTGCCTGGGGCGGATTTTTCCACATCTTTCAGTCCGCAGACAAACAGGGTGTCTCTGTTGGCGCTGTCAAATCCGGTTCCGTCGCAAAGAGCGGTTCCGAGTTTTGAATCTATCAGAGCTTTTCGCAGGGGAGAGCCGGAATTTCCAAGAAGAATTTGTCCCAAAAGCACCAGAGTCAGTACCTCAAACGCATCCTTGATGTCGGCGGTGAGCCAGGCTAGACAAATCTGGCATTTTTTAGTTGGATCTTCATTCTTATCCAAAGGGTATGCGTAGGTTGCTTTTTTAGGTTCGCTCCACCGAAGTTGTGAAGGCACATCCGTTTGGGGGTCGATGCGTTCAAAATGCTTCAAAACTTTATCAGTGATAAAATTCAAATGGGCCCTTAAAGGCAAGTTTCCGTACGTATAAAAAAAAGTGTTGCTCGGATGATAATGTCTTTTATGGAAAGCTTTAAGCTGTGTATAGGTCAAAGTAGGTATAACGGCCGGAGCACCTCCCGAGTTGAATCTGTATGTCGTTGAAGGATAGAGAGCGTTTAAAATGGAACGGCCCATCACCTGACTGGGTGACGACATGGCACCTTTCATTTCATTATAGACGATGCCTTTATAAATCAGTTTTACAGAGTCGGAAGATAGCGTATCATCGACTTCCAGTCGATGACCTTCCTGTTTGAAGCTCAGTTCATCGATTTTGGGGTAAAAAGCCGAATCGAGATAAACATCCATAAGGTTGTAAAAATCTTTGCTGTTCTGGGTGGAAAAAGGATACATGGTCCAGTCCGATGCCGTAAAGGCGTTCATGAAAGTGCTCAAGCTCCTGCGCAGCATGGAAAAAAATGGATCATGCACAGGAAATTTATCCGACCCGCATAAGACCGTGTGTTCCAGGATGTGAGCGACACCGGTAGAATCTACCGGAACTGTCTTAAAAGCTACGCTGAATGTGTTTTCCTTATCATCATTACTGATATGGACATGCTTGGCTCCTGTAGCGGCGTGTTGGAGCTCATAAAAAAACAGACCGGTTTCCCTGATTTCTATAACGCGCTGGACATCGTATCCGGCAATGCGTTCGCCGGCGCTAATATCCGGGTTGTTTTGATCAATAGAGGTTTTCATAAAACAATCCTTTATGACACTGAATAGCGTCCACGACTTTTGCGAACTATTTTGCCCGTCTTGTGAAGCCGAAAAATAATATTGCGAAGCTTTTTTTCTCCAAAACCGGTTCGGGCCTGAATGTCGGCAAACCCTACACCTTTTCGGAAACGTTTAATGACATCCAGCGTGATGTCAGCCGAAGTCGCGGTAGATCGGCCGGCTATGGCCCTGCCTTTGGCTGCCCTGGGGCCGGAAACCGGCTGGCTCTTTCCGGCGTCTGTCGGCTTGATCAGTTTTTCCAAATGATCCATTTTGGCCATCAGTTTGTCAATATCTTTCCGAGTCGGGATGTTGTAGTATTGCATGAAGAATTTAACCATGGCATCAAAACTTACTGATTTTCCCTTTCTCCTCGTCATGTTATTCTCCTTGAACAATGAGTATTTATGGCGGAAACGAAACAGTAATATCGAGCAACTAATCAATTATATTTGCAAAGTCAAGTACACCACAGTCCGAAAATTTTAGCAACTTTTCAATATAAAATCGCCAGGCGATTTTATATTGAGAAGAAAAGGCTTTCATGTTAATTTCTTTCTGATGAAATCAGACAAGAATGGACTGACGGCGCTGGGATAGGATGTCACCGTTGCTGCGATTACCGGGGTAGCGATACTCGGTTATTGTACCGGGCATTGCGGCTTACTTTATAACGCGGAAAATATTTGTAAAAATACGTTCACGAAAAGAGTATGATATATCCCAAAACACTACTTGCAGCGCATAATATGCGGCCCAAGAAGCAACTCGGCCAAAATTTTTTGACGGAACCGACCACTGCAGAGATGATTGTCAACCGCAGCAAAATCTTGCCGGAGGATGTCGTTCTGGAAATCGGGGCCGGTCTCGGCGCCCTCACTATCCCAGTGGCTCGGACCGTTAAGAAGGTCTATGCGGTTGAAAAAGATCTTCAAATATTAGATATTCTTAAAACCCAGCTTCTGGTCAATAACCTTTCAAATGTTGTTTTAATGGGGGAAAATATACTGAAAATCGATATTCGGTCGCTGGCTGAAAACATGGGCCGTAAAATCGTCGTCATGGGGAATCTTCCCTACAACATCTCTTCCCAGGTTCTTGTTCAACTTATAATTTCAAGAAGCGTGGTATGCCGGGCCGTTCTAATGTTCCAGAAAGAACTGGCCCAACGTATTACCGCTTACCCCGGCTGCAAGGAATATGGACGACTCACGGTTATGCTGCGGTACTGCAGCGATATAAAAAAACTGGCCGATGTCAAGGCTGCTCTTTTCTTTCCGAAACCCAAAGTCGATTCCGAGGTTCTTGAATTCAGGTTTAAATCATCACCGGAAATATCGGCACATGATGAAAACTTTCTTTTCAAGGTCGTCAAAGCAGGTTTCGGAAACAGAAGAAAAACCCTTAAAAACGCGCTTGCCGCCAGCCAGCTCAACATTGATTCCAAGACAGCCACCCAATTCCTGCAATGTTCGGATATTGATCCTGACCGCCGTGCCGAAACTCTAAGCGTCGCCGAGTTTGTCAAATTAAGCAACACTCTAAGCGAGGCAGAGATCGATTAGACAGATGGCGGGAGTTAGTATTCACCCTTTTTCTTTTTTGGTTTTACGATAATGACGGCCGCCTTGCTGTTGTTCAGGTATTGCCTGGCAAGCGCTGAAACCTCTTCTTTTGTAATCGAAGCATAATCCGGCATTATTGTCCGGCTCCATTCCAGCTGCTGAGGATATTGTTTCGAGCCGTTGAGAACCGTATTCAACCAGTAGCTGTTCTTACGCTTCATATCTTTAATGCTGGTGAGTGTTGGCGTCACGGCTCGTCGCAACGTGTCCTGGGAAGCGCCATTTTCAGCAAGATCCGCTATCAATTTCTTTACAACACCTACAACCATATCGATTTCTTCAGGGTCGACATGTATCATGGCTTGGAATACGCCATATCCCGGGTAAGCTCGTTGCGGACTGTTAAAGGCAAAAGCGGAATAGGCTGCTCCCAGTTTTTCCCGGACCTCCTCACGAAGTTCGTCAGAAACGATATCTGCCAGGATAGCAAAACGGCGTGTTCTTCCGATATCCCAAAAATCTTCTGATGGGTAGGCGATAACTACAAGGCCTTTGGGTATTTCTGTCTCAACCGGTACCAGCAGAGATTGATTGACCGGAAATTGAGGCGAACGTAATGACTTTTCTGTAGATGCTTTTGGCTTTCCAGAGAGATTGCCAAGATATATCGACGCTGTTTTTACAACATTTTCGACATCAAAGTCGCCCACTATCGAAACTTCGACATCTTCTATGCTTAATGAAGTATCGAACCATGATTGCACATGATCAAGCGTTAAGCGGTTGAATTCTTTGTAGTCAGGAAGACCGAAGCGGCTGTCGCCCCCGGCCAGAAAGCGCTTTCCGGTAAGTACCATGGCCCCCTCGATGGAACTTGCGAGTTCCTGGTATTGTTGTTTGAAGCGTTCCATGGAAAGGGTATAGGCATCTTCCCGAAAACCCGGATCAACCCAATGGGCGTATAGCAGCTGAAAAAGCAGGGGCACTTCTTCGGGAACAGTTTTGCCCGTGAAATATAAGCGGTCTTCCTCAACACTGAAATTGACCGTCGTGTTTTTCCCAGCCATGGCCAACTCTATTTCATCCTTGTCGAGCGTGCCGAGTCCGCTTTCATTAATCACCATTGTGGCAAGAGAAACCAGCCCGGCCTTATCGGCAGGTTCGGCCGACCGGCCCATACCAAAAGCAAGCTTAACCAGAACTTCATCCGCCTCAAAATCTGTCTTTTTGAGGTTCAGACGCACCCCGTTTTCAAAGTCGATCTGGACAATTCCAAGATCAGGCAATGTTGATTGATTTACAATCCGGCCTGCTTTTGCAGGTTCGGGAAGATAAGGAAACAGCACTGCTTTAGATTCAGGCGGCCTTGATACTACAACTTTATGACTGCTGTTATAGGTTGCCAGTATCTGTTGCTCAGGTTGCTTGTCCCTGCCGGTCAGATCGGCATTGCCCGCTACAAGGATAAGCCTATGGTTGGGCGACCACGTTTTTTTGAAAGCATCGTGAACATTTTTTAGTGTCAGGGATTTGAGCAACGGTGTAAATAGTTCTTTTTTCTGCAAAGGCGACATGAAAACCCTGTCGGCGTCCAGTGACCAAATTATTTTGCGTGCCAGATGCTGACTGTCGCGCGTCGGAGCCTTTTTAACCGCCTGGTCAAGTTCAGAAAGAATATTCTTTTTCACCCTTTCGAGCTCTGATTTTACAAACCCGTATTCCAATGCCTGTCGTAAGCTTTGTTCGATAAGCACAAGTGATTTCTCCCAGTTCTCCGGGCTGCTCTCGGCAGCTATCTCGGCATATTTAATTTGTTGTAAAAAAATACCGGAACTGATAGCAGCCGAAGTAAAAGGGGTGTTCGGTTCACCGACCATTCTATCCAGCCTGTTCTGCACAATTCTGTCGGCAACATTTGCCGTCAACAAACTGCTTTGAAGGGCGAGAGAATCCGGTTTTCTTGGAATCTTGTTCATAACTTCAATGCTTATTTGGGTATGGCCGGTTTCCTGCTCTAAATGGTAGAAGGATTTTACCCCTTTATGGTGAATTGGTCCTAAGTCGGGCTGTGGTTCGGGAGGTGCCCGGGGGGATAAAGATGAGAATTTTTCTTCGATAAGCGACGGCGCCAACTTAACGTCAAAGTCCCCCGCCATAACAAGTATCATCTTTTCCGGCCGGTACCATGTATTGTAAAAAGCTTTAAGCTGCATGCTATCGGCATTTTGCAGAACTTTTTCAACACCGATTGGAAGTCTCTTCGATATTCTTGAGTCAGGAAACTCGAACTTCATCGTCGCAACATGGGTTCGATACGACGCTGAATCCCTGGTTCGCTTTTCAGCCAGAACTACCCGCTGCTCTCTGACAACCTCTGACTGCAAGAGAAGCGCACCTTCGGCATAGTCTTGTATTACAACAAGTCCTTGCTCCAGGCTTGCCCGGCTGCCTTCAGGCAGCAGGATATCATAAACGGTTTGATTATAGCCGGTATGAGCATTGGCATCGGGTCCAAATTGCATCCCGATGTTTTGGAAATATTTTACAAGTTCTCCGGGCTTAAAGTTCGTAGAACCGTTAAAAAGCATGTGTTCCAGAAAATGAGCCAAGCCCTGCTGAGAGTCTGATTCACTTGTTGAGCCTACTTGGACATTCAGGTGCATACCCACCCTGCCTTTGGGCGTATGATTTTCCATTAATACATATTTGAATCCATTCTTCAGTTTTCCAAATACAACGGCAGGGTCCGCCGGAAGATCGCTCTTTTCGTGGGGCCATTCAGCGATCGCGTCGATTTTTTCAGAAGCAGCGGCGGCAGTGGAAAGATGGATGGAATAATTTCGAAAAAAAAAGCTGCTGCCGGTGTTGCCGGCACCTTGTGTGCCGGAGAGAAAAAATAATGTTGTACCTAAAATTGCAGCCCACGTGCAAAGCCTTAAGATAAAAGGGCCTAATCGGTTTTTGGACATAATTTTACTCCTGTCATCCTGATTTCAATTGAGCTTTTTTCGCTCAATTAGGCGATTACTTTTTACGAAACCGCCATAGATAATATAAAACAATTCATAGAAATGACAATATCTCTGGGAAACGATTTTTGATGAAAATAAAAAGCCTTCAGTCTGCTCGCTCAAAATATTAAACAGACGGAAGGCTTTTTAAGGGCTGTCAAATCGGTCGTCGCAAGAATAAAATTCATAGAACCCTAACTGAGCCAAAACTCAATTAGGTGTTATCCGTTATTGATTTTAGGTAAACTATAAACGGAATGTCTTCAGATGTAGGCGACTACTTCTTCACATAAAGGCCGCGTGACTTTGCAGCGATCATACCTTTGTTTGAAAGCTTGTAAAGCGCGTTGCTAAGCTGTCTGGGATTAAGTTGTGTTTTTTCTTTCAGTGCAGCGACAGCAATGCCTTTGCGGGCTCCTTTAATAGCGTCAAATACGGTGTCCAGGACAGTAGCTTTTTTCTTTTCTGCAGCTTTTTTCGCGGGAGCCTTTTTCTTTGCCACGGCTTTTTTCGCGGGAGCCTTTTTCTTCGCCACGGCTTTTTTTGCAGGAGCCGCTTTGGGGGCTTTAAATTTATCTAACTGTTTTGTGATATTATCTACCTGTTTGGAAAGAGTTGCCAGTGACTTAGCTACGGTATTTAATTGCACTTTCAATTTCTTCATTTACTTTTACCTCCTTAATCGGTTGATATTCTTCACAACAACAATACTTCACTCTAAATGTTATTTTATGGAATGTCAACCAAATCTGCAATTAGAATACAATTCTTACTACTTGTCAGTGCAGGAATTTATGTGTTTAGATTATTAGAGGTTCGCCGGAGGCGGATAGTATAAAATCGTAGAAA
This sequence comes from Desulfobacterales bacterium, assembly GCA_032127815.1. Taxonomy (GTDB): domain Bacteria; phylum Desulfobacterota; class Desulfobacteria; order Desulfobacterales; family UBA11574; genus Desulfatibia_A. The sequence continues at coordinate 940 of JAQBHK010000296.1, read as the reverse complement.
GATTTTATGACTTGTTGACAAAATCTTGCCCATGTGAAAGAGAATCTTGCCCGGTTCGAGCCTTTATTTTTCATGATTGCGGTTTTTCAAAGTTTACAGTTGATAGTTCCGTAAAAAATAAAAAGTTAAACGTGAAACGCCGATAGGTTGTGTAATATTGCCTCTTAATGAAATTTATCAAAGTTATTATAATGACTATGAAAAGCAATTCTAATATTCCATATCGCGAAGCATTGAATCCTTCTCAACTGGAAGCGGTCAACTTCAACAAAGGGCCGCTGCTGGTGATTGCCGGCGCCGGCAGCGGGAAGACCAGGGCGCTTACTTACAGGGTTGCTTGTCTTGTGGAAAAGAACGTTGCGCCTGGTTCTATTCTTCTTTTGACGTTTACCCGCAAAGCATCTTTTGAGATGCTGAAACGAGCTGCGCTGCTATTAGACAATCGATGCGAAAATGTTGCGGGGGGGACATTCCACTCCTTCGCCAATACGGTATTGCGAAGATATGCACCCAAAGTCGGGTTTGATCACGATTACTCTATTCTCGACCGAGCTGATTCAGAAAGCCTGATAAGCATGTTGAGGAAAGAGATGACTTTCGTTGCCGGGCACAGGTCCTTTCCCAGAAAGCAGACCCTGGCGAACATTTTTGGACGGGCCGTCAATAAAACTTTGCCGATTGAACGTGTCATTTTAAATGACTACCCGCATTTTGTTCACTACACTGAAGCAATAATTGCGCTTTCCAATGACTACAAAAGACACAAAACCGCGCATTTTTTCTTCGATTATGATGATCTTCTTGTTTATTTAAAAACCCTTCTGGAAGATCATTCCGACATTTGTCGCAGCATCTCTTCTGCCTATCGCTATTTAATGATCGATGAATATCAAGATACCAATTTAATCCAGGCCGAAATAATACGTCTGTTAGCCGTTAG
>JAQBHK010000295.1:0-7331 GCA_032127815.1 Desulfobacterales bacterium | reverse complement strand
TCCGGCGGCCATGGATGTTCCGGCGCTTACGGGATTTAATTTCGAAGGCGGTGTTAATATCAGCCCGGAGTTCACTGCGCTGCTGCTCGGTTTAGTTCTTTATACGGCGGCATTTGTGGCCGAAGTTGTGCGTGCCGGTATACAGGCGGTAAGTCACGGTCAAACCGAAGCCGCCATGTCACTGGGCCTCAAATCCGGACAGGTTCTGAATCTTGTAATATTACCCCAGGCCTTGCGGGTCATCATACCACCATTGACCAGCCAGATGTTGAACTTGACAAAAAACAGTTCTCTGGCGGTGGCCATCGGGTATCCGGATTTTGTTTCCGTGGCCGGGACGACGATCAACCAGACCGGACAGGCGATTGAAGGTATCGCCATGATGATGGTGGTGTATCTTTTTTTAAGCCTGACGACATCGGCTTTTATGAACTGGTATAATAAGAAAATGGCCCTTGTTGAAAGATAATAAAATCGCTGGCGCGATTTTATATAACGCGGCTTCGCCGCTTAGGTTTAAAATGTAAAAGCAGCTATGTCGGAAGCTTACTCTGAAAAGATGGAAGAGACCATAAAACCACCGCTGACCAGTGTGGGCGTGATTGGATGGATAAAAGCCAACCTGTTCAACAGCTGGTTTAATTCTTTGCTTACGGTTGCTATCCTCTGTTTTTTAGTAAAAATTATCCCTGGGTTCATTCGCTGGGCGTTTGTTGACAGCCTGTGGATGTCCACCGGGGCGGAATGCCATGCGGCCGGCGGTGCCTGCTGGTCAATTATTCCTGCCAACTTACGATTCATTCTCTTTGGTTTCTTTCCATATGATTTACAGTGGCGTCCTTTGGTGGCCATGATTTTGTTGGTAGGCCTTCTTTTTTTCAGCCAAAATCGGAACTACTGGAAAAAAACACTGGCTTATGCCTGGATTTTCGGCCTATTTATTATGGGTTTGCTCATGAAGGGGGGGCTATTCGGCCTGACCTCTGTTGACAGCACTCAGTGGGGAGGGTTGCCTCTTACCCTCATTCTTTCTGTTTTCGGACTCACGGCCGCTTATCCTCTCGGTGTGGTTTTGGCCCTGGGTCGACAGTCGAAAATGCCTGCAATCAAGACGATTTGTGTTATATATATCGAACTGATCCGTGGTGTTCCGTTGATCAGTCTGCTGTTTATGTCATCGGTGGTTTTTCCCCTGTTTTTACCCGAAGGTATAACCGTCAATAAGATTCTCAGGGCGCAGGCGGCTATTATTTTATTTACGGCGGCATATATTGCTGAAGTTGTGCGCGGAGGACTGCAGGGGATATCTCGCGGGCAGTATGAGGCGGCTGAGTCTTTAGGGTTGAATTATTACCAGACCATGCGGCTGGTCATTTTACCCCAGGCGCTGAAAATCGTAATTCCGCCCACGGTCAGTATTCTTATCTCCGCTTTCAAGGATACATCCCTGGTGGTGATCATTGCATTGTATGATCTGCTGAAGACGACCCAATCCGTCCTATCCGATCCCGAATGGATGGGGTTTTCCTCAGAAGCTTATCTTTTTATTGCTTTGATTTATTTTGTGTGTTGTTTTGCCATGTCAAACTACAGCCGCCGCCTGGAACAGGAGCTGCATACGGGTCATTGACCTGGATACTTGATACTTGAAACTGGATACTGGATGCTGGTTACGGGTTGCGAGTTTCGCGTCGCGGGTTTTTAAACCAAAATCTGAAATTGAAAATCCCACGATACTGGATACTAGAAACTAAATATGAGAAACTTGATGTTTAAGAGCGACAATAAAATCGTTTCGCGATTGTGTTAGGGCAAACGTATGGATGGAAAACAGATTGAAAAACCGGCTGCCGTGGACGATGACGATATTATCATCGAAATCATAAATATGCACAAGTGGTTCGGTGATTTCCACGTATTAAAAGATATAAATCTTATTGTACGGAAACAGGAGCGGATCGTTATTTGCGGTCCTTCAGGATCCGGGAAGTCCACCCTGATCCGCTGCATTAACCGGCTGGAAGAACATCAACGCGGCCGAATTATTGTCGACAATATTGAACTGATCGATAACATCAAGAATATCGAGAAAATCCGCACCGAAGTCGGCATGGTTTTTCAGCACTTCAATCTCTTCCCTCATCTTACCATTGTAGAAAACCTGGTCCTGGGTCCCATATGGGTCCGCAAGGTTCCTAAAAAAGAAGCCGAAGAGACCGCCATGTATTTTCTGGAAAAGGTGCATATCGCCGAGCAGGCCCAAAAATATCCGGGACAGCTTTCAGGGGGACAGCAGCAGCGTGTCGCCATTGCCCGCAGCCTCTGCATGCATCCGAAAGTGATGCTCTTTGACGAACCCACTTCGGCTCTTGATCCGGAAATGATCAAAGAGGTGCTGGACGTTATGATCGACCTGGCACGCGAAGGCATGACCATGATTGTGGTATCTCACGAGATGGGCTTTGCCAAAAGTGTGGCCCACAGGGTGCTTTTTATGGACTACGGTCAAATCGTAGAAGAGAATGCGCCGCAAGAATTTTTTGAAAATCCTCAGCACGAGCGGACCAAACTGTTTCTCAGCCAGATCCTGAACTAACCCCACTTTTATATTTTAGCACAGACCGATATTATCTTGAGTCTTTTTTATTTATGGACGGACACCAGCTATTTGGCACTCCGGTCTTTTAAGGGGCGGGTAGACAACGAATCTTGCTTTCCCTATTCGGGGCTCTCGCCGGCTAAAGGTTTCCATTCTTCTGAGGTAATTTTCCAGGTGCTCTGGGAATTGACCAGAACCATCTTTTTTTCGCCAACATCCGAATGGTAGGCATCTTTATATTTTTGAATAAAACTGACGTGGGCATAGTTATCTTTAATATAAACAGACAAATAAAATATTTCCAAAGAAATTGTACCTAGTCTTTTAAAAAGCTTTGTTTTTCTTTGTATCCAAGTTGAATAATTGAGATCTTCTGAATGGAATGACGGACTGTAGAAAGACAGGTAACTTTCAGTCTCCTTGTTTTTCCAGGCATTTGCCCAGGCGTAAATTACGGATCCAACGTCATCTATCTCATCGACATCACTATTTTTATTAGTATTGCTGTCCTTCTTGGCCTTCGTTTGAGCAGCACTGATATCAACAGCTAAAATTAAATGCACCATGGCGAAAACAGCTATAATCACAACCAATATAACTGTATTTTTCTTCATAAATATTCTCCAGCGAGCAATAACTTGAACTGCAATAGCAAGTGCATCCCTCGAAACCTTCAAAATTCAATCGATTTGCAGATCATCAAAGGCAAAATACTTTTAAGTGATGATTCTGTCAAGCAGTTTACGATGGTATCAATCTGCTGAATTGAAACTGGGTGTTAAACCATTAATATTTCATAAAAAACTATCAGGTTGGCAGAAAAAAAGTATTATATGAACGTGTCATACAATCTCCGGGTCAGCGACTGGCTTTGCGGATACCAAGCTGGTCCCGGGCAATGATCCATTTGCAGATATTGGCAGACCCTTCCACCATGGTGTAAGTCGGCGTATCGCGGTAAAAGCGCGCAAGCGGGTATTCCGTCGAATATCCGTATGCGCCCATAATCCGCATGGCATAGTTGGCGCATTTGGTTACAGTTTCTCCTGAAAAATACTTGGCCTGAGCGACTTGAAGCCCGTTGTTCAGGTGCCCCTGGTCCTTTTCCCAGGCCGCTTTGTAAACCAACAGACGTGCCGCTTCAATTTCGGTTGCCATTTGGGCGATCATATCCTGGTTCATTTGAAACTCGCCGATCGGTTTTCCGAACTGTTTGCGCTGGCTGCAATACTTGAGAGCCACATCATAACATGCCTGGGCGACGCCCACGGCGCCGGCGGCGGCTGAAAGGCGGGTCTGATTTAAAGATTCAAAAACGATCCTTACACCGTCACCGGCCTTGCCCACGATGTTTTCCTTGGGCACCTTTGTATCCGTAAGGAAAATTTCTCCTGTGGGTGAAGAGTGCGATCCCAGCTTTTCCAGCCGCGAGGTTTTTATGCCGTTAAAATTTTTTAACTCCAATACAAAGACCGAAAGCCCCTTGGATCCTTTATCGCGGTCCGTATAGGCATAATAAATCATGACATCGGCTACATCGGCATTGGAAATCCAGGTTTTGGAACCGTTCAAAAGCCAGTGATCCCCTTTGTCTTCGGCGGTTGACGATATGGCCATTATATCTGAGCCGGAATCCGGCTCCGTAATCGCAAATCCGCCCAAAAAATCGGCAAGGACCAGCTTGGGGATATATTTTTTTCTGAGCGCTTCACTGCCGTATTTGTATATGGTAAATGCCGTTCCCAGGGTCTGCATGTTGACTTGAACCCTGAGAGAGCTTGAGGCCCTGGCAATCTCCTCGGTTACGATCATGGCCGCCAGCCAGCCCATGTCTTCACCGCCGTAAGCTTCCGGAATAACCGTGCCGAAAAACCCGAGCTGTCCCATAGGTTTTATGGCCTCTTTATAGGGGAAATAATGCTCTTGGTCCCACTGGTCGGCATGCGGAACAATTTTTTTGGCGGCAAATTCACGCACCGCTTTTTTCAGCATCTCCAGTTCTTTTGAAAGTTTAAAATCCATATTTAATTTCCTCCATATACGGTTTTATTAGACAGGATTTACGGGATCATCAGGATATCAGAAATCGATTTCGATCCCGCGGACCAGCGCGAGAGCCGTTGTGAGGGTTTTGCCCTTGAATTTAGACTCGAGCGCGGATTGAAGCATTTCAATATGAATAACCTTGTTGAGTTTGGCCAGAACAGCTAAGGCCGCCAGAGCCCGGTCTACGGCTTTAATACTCTGTTTCTTAAAGTCGACTTGGTGTATGCGGGCCTGGCAGGACGGCAGGTCAATGTCCCGGCCTTTAATAATCATAGTATCGCTGTCCAATTGATTAAATATACCCACGCGACGGTCCACCCCTTCTTGGCTTAGAGCCAGAATAACGGTAGGTTTTTCAATGCCGGTATAACCGATCTCGTGTGGCGACAGGATGATTTCGCTGATAGAATGCCCCCGCATTACGGTAATATTGTATTCGTTTTTCTGCGTTACCCTGAGTCCGGCGGTAAGACCGGCCAGGCATAGGATTTCACCGGCGGTGATAATCCGCTGGCCGGCGTTTCCAAGCAGAAATACCTCCTGCCGGACGGAATCGGGAGGATCAAAGACGGCTTCAATTTTGAGCAAAGGTGCCGCCTGTTTGCGGTCGGCGGCCAGCTCTCTATAATAGCGGCCGTATTCCTTGCGGGTGTTTGCATCCACAGGTCCATCAGCAGGGGACAGCTTGGCCAGGGATTGGTCGATGGTTTGCGGCGTCAACCGGTTGCGTTTGGTATAGCGGCCGGGACATACTCCCCAAATATCCAAAACGGCGAAACCTTCGAAGCGAACCGCGCTTTCTATTTTTTGTGCCAGGTCTTTCTGGTAGGCTGAAGACCGGACGACATAAGCGGCGCCGGCGGAAGACGTTACCCGGCATATGTCCAGCGGCTTTTCCAGGCGGTTTAAAAAGTCAGAACCGACCTGCGCCTCAGCCGGAGTTGTGGCCGAAAACTGGCCTCCGGTCATTCCGAAATTAAAGTTGTTTAATATCAGCAAAGTTATATCCAGGTTGCGGCGGCAGGCCGCCAACAGATGGGCGCCGCCGATACCCAGGCCGCCGTCTCCCATGGTCACAATCACATGCAGTTCGGGACGGGCCATTTTCAAACCGGTTGCATAGGTCAGCGCCCGGCCGTGTAAACCGTGCAGGGCATGGGTGTGGAAAAAAGTATCAAAAAGGCCGGAACACCCGATATCGCTGACAATAACAGTCTGATGGCCGGCCAGTCCCATATTCTGGAAGGTTTTATCGAGTGCATGCAGGATGCGATCATGGGCGCAACCCGGACAGAAGACCGGCGGTCGGCCGGTATTCAATAGACTAGGCATGGTCAACCACCTCACTGATCCGGCTTGGAGTTATCAGACGGCCGTCCATTTGACCGTAAAAGTCGATCTTTTTTTCCGGCAGGATGCGCTCAATTTCTCTGACATACTGCCCGAGGTTCATTTCCACTACCACCACGCGTTTGGCTTGGGCGGCTTTTTCCCTGATCAAATTTTCGGGCACCGGCCAGAGGGTTTTGAGAATAAGCAGCGAAATCGGCTTTTCCAGCTTTTCTTGCTTTTTAAAAACATCAAGGGCGGCCCGGGCGGTGACGCCATAGGTTAAGAGCAAGGTATCCGCATTTTCTTTAAGATGCGCTTCATGAAAACTATAGCGGTCAACGGTTGACAGCAATTTTGTTTTTAGTCTTTTCAGGGTTTTGGAGATTTCGTCCGGATCAGTAGTAATGTAACCGTCAGCACCGTGTGTAGAAGAAGTCTGACGGACAAGCCGCTTGTCCCCAATGGGCAGAAAGTAGGGTACTTGGCCGCCGGATGGAACTGAAAACGGCAAAAATGGTTCATGAAGAGGAGGGGCAGCCCGCTCTATGATTTCAGGTTTTTTGATTGCATCGATATCGATACTCTCCCGGGTCATGCCTATTTCCTTGTTCGATGCGATGAATACCGGACATCTGAGTTCTTCGGCCAGATTAAAGGCCTGCATGGTAAGCAAAAAGCAATCCTTAACATCTACCGGTGCCAGTACAACCGCCGGCAGACCGCCGCTGTTGCCCCAGCGCAAAAAATTGATATCTCCGTCAGCGCCGCGGGTAGCGGAGCCGGTGGAAGGACCCAGTCTCTGTACGTCCACTATGACGATGGGGATTTCGCTGCCAATGGCAAAGGAAATATGCTCGCTGTAAAGGCTGATGCCGGGTCCGGACGTCGCCGTCATGGCCTTTATGCCGGCCATGGATGCTCCCAGACAGCTGCCGATGGAGGCGATTTCGTCCTCACCTTGAAGGCATACGCCGCCCAAAGGGGGCAGCAGTTTCAGCATCGCATTAAAGATGGTCGTGGCCGGGGTTATCGGATATCCGGCAAAGAAGCGGCAGCCTGCGGATATGGCTCCCCGGACAATCGCTTCGTTACCTTCCATGAGACTAAGTGCCATTTTCCAACTCCTTGAGATCTTCAAAAGAGTATAATCCAGGATCGATAAGTTTTTTACTGCTTAGAATTTATATGATATATTAGACTTTTGCAAAGTAAATATTGTATGCCGCCGAAGCGGAAGATACAATCGTTTATTGCCATTTTATCATTTCTTTACAAAATTATCTTTACTATCTATAGTAGCCTGGACATGAGTATGGGTACCGTTCAGGGTTAATGGGTTCAGAGGTTCAGGGTT
>JAQBHK010000294.1:0-9174 GCA_032127815.1 Desulfobacterales bacterium | reverse complement strand
CGCTGATAAAAGGATCACACAGCAGTTTGGCCTTGGCGGTTTCTATCAAAAAACAGGCATGACCGTACCAGGTAATTTTTACTGTCATTCCGCACCTCCTTCCTAGTAATAAGGGTTCTGGGTTCAAGGTTCTGGGTTCAGCGGTTACGGGTTACGGGTTGCTGGTCACTGGTTACTGATAACTTTTCGCCTTTCATCTTTCACTATTGTCATGAATTCAACAAATTGTACTACCCGGATGCAGCAAAAGTCAAGTTTACCCAGTTAAATGCACCACCCTATTTAACCGGGGCTTACCTCACCTGCGGCGAGTGTGTAATACCTTAAAGCCACGGTCACTTTTGTAATTCGAGATTGATGATCTAATTTCCACCGATAGGTGGATTAGTCTTTCACAGTTTCTTCCCCGCTTTCAGCGGGACAGGCTGGAAACTGTGAAAATTATAAATAAATCCTAAAGATCCTGTTAATCTTGTCTAAATAAAAAATAAAAATAAAATTGACAGAATACCCTAATTTTAGTTCACTTTAGTTTACTTAAAATTTTAGGCACTTTTAACGGTATTGGGCTGAGCCGGATATCTCTGCCCGGCCCAGAGGACCAGGCTTTTCAAGACTAAATCAATGGCGAGGAGTTTAACATGCATAAGTCATCATTATTTGAATCCCACGGCGGTTGGCTGATGGATTTACTGGTGGATCAGGAACGAAGCGTTTTGCTGAAAGATATTGCCCTGAACCTGCCGGATATTACTTTAAACGATCGTCAGTTGTGTGATTTTGAGATGCTTGCTACCGGAGCATTTTCTCCGCTTGACGGGTTCATGACCCGCCCTGATTACGAATCGGTTCTGGACCGCATGCGGCTGCAAAGTGGAATTCTCTGGCCTCTACCGGTTTGCCTCAGTCTCCCCGATATCCAGGCCAGAACCCTTGATGTCGGACAGTCGGTCACTTTAAGAGATCCTGAAGGGTTTTTGCTGGGCATCATGCATATTGAAGACATCTGGCCTCTGGATCACCGCAAAGAGGCATCCCGAATCTACAAAACTACCGATCGGGCTCACCAGGGAGTTAATTATCTGTTTAATAACGCAGGGTACCATTATGTCGGCGGCAAACTGGAAGTATTGAGTCAACCACTGCACTTTGACTTTAAGCAGCTGCGCATGTCTCCGCAGGAGGTCCGGGGCATCTATAACAAACTCGGATGGCAGAGGGTAGTAGGATTTCAGACCCGCAACCCTATCCAGCGACTGCAGTTTGAAATGACCATCAGGGCTATGCGGCAGGCCAAAACGAATCTGCTGCTGCTCCCTGTTACGGGAATGACAAAACCCGGCGATTTTGACCACTATACGCGCGTAAGATGCTATCGTGCGGTGACCCGTCACTATCCGCCCGATTCTTTTGTGCTGAATCTGTTACCGCTTTCCATGCGGCTGGCCGGCCCCCGGGATGCACTATTGCATATGATAATTGCGAAAAATTACGGCTGCACCCATTTCATTGTGGGGCGTGACCACGCCAGCCCGGGACCTGATGCCGGCGGCAATCCTTTTTATCAAAGCCATGCGGCCCGTCAGCTTGCCGAAGAATACAGTCAAGAAATCGGCGTGACCGTTGTTCCCTTCGAAGAACTGGTTTATTTGCCGTTTGAAGATGAGTACCGTCCCGCGGATCAGGTTCCCGCAGGAACCCAGACGATTTCTTTTTCAAGTTCCCATATCCGGGACAGGATCAGGGCCGGACGGCGGATACCGGAGTGGGCCACTTTCCCTGAAGTGATAGCGGAGCTTCGCAAAGCATATCCATCCCCGCGCCAACAGGGCTTTACTATTTTTTTGACCGGCCTTTCAGGATCCGGAAAGTCGACAATTGCCAAAGTTCTATATGCGCGCTTTCTGGAGATAGGGGACCGCCCGGTCAGTCTGCTGGACGGTGACATCGTGCGGCGGCATCTTTCAAACCTGTTGAATTTCTCCAAGGAGCACCGGGATATCAACGTACGCCGTATCGGATTTGTGGCCAGTGAAATTACCAAAAACCGCGGCATTGCTATCTGTGCTCCCATTGCGCCCTACAATGAAACTCGCGCGGAAATTCGTAAAACCATTGAAAGCTACGGCGGGTTTTTCGAACTTCACGTCTCAACCCCCATAGAGGTTTGCGAAACAAGAGACCGCAAAGGGATGTACGCCAAAGCCCGGGCCGGGCTTATCAAAGGTTTTACCGGTGTGGATGATCCTTATGAAGTTCCGAAATCTCCTGAATTGCGAATCGATACTACCACCCTGACGCCCGATGAGGCCGCCCAGGAGGTCCTGCTGTTGTTAGGACAAGAAGGATATATATAACCTCAAAGGTCCGCGATTCAATACCCATTAAATACCCCTTAAAATCATGCTTGATTTTACAAACAATATTTAGGGGTGAGTTTCTATTTTTAATAAAATTTTCAGACTATTGCGCAGTTTAAAACACCCTGCATGTCACCAAGCATATAAAAGGTTTAGCCGCCTTTGGCGGCGCCGTAGGCGACCAGGGTTCATATACATGGCGTATTGTTTTTCAGGAACGAGGCCTTACATGTAGTATGCCGCGTCTCTGCAAAAATACTACAACCCGCCTGAGGCGGACAAGCGCAGTATATGGGACTTTTTAAGACGCCATCAAATTTTCTTCTTGAACTATCTGTCCCATAATATAAAATGGATATAACTGATGCAATCCGGTCATTGCTTTGTGGCGGAGATCGGTCTGATCGAAGATCTAGGCATGTAAAGGAGACGTGTAATGGTGCTGAAAATTGATAATTCTGCACGTATTTTGGTGGTTGATGACGACCAAACGTTGGCGGACATGCTGGTGGAATATTTGGCTAAACTGGGCTATAAGGCTACGGCAACCTATAGCGGCCGCGAGGGGCTGACACAGTTTGAGCAGGGTGATTTTCAGCTTGTGATCCTGGACTTGAAGTTGCCGGACATGGACGGCCTGGAGGTTTTAGAGGCTATCAAGGCCGTAGACAACCGGGCCGTAGTGCTGATAATTACCGGTTACGGAACCATTGAGGCATCAGTTACCGCCGTCAAAAAAGGGGCTTACGATTTCATACCCAAACCGGTGAAGCTTGAGTCTCTGGAACTAATTATCCGCCGGGCCCTGGAAAAGCATACCCTCTTTAAACAACTCGGTATCTTCCGCGGACTGACCCTGGCCCTAATTATTTCTGTTCCCGTCTGGCTGATCCTTGGAATTATTCTGGCAAAAATCTTGCTAAAATAAAATCGCTTCGCGATTTTATTTAAATATAAACATCTACAAATTCGGCTGGTTTTGGTTTTACTAATTTTCTCCCGTTATTCCCGTATTTACCATCTAACTCATCTGCTGTAAGCATTGAAAATATAACTTGATTTCGATATCGCTGGGGATAAAGGTCAAGACAAACCGCAACTTTCTTAGCATTTTCATGCAAAGGAATGAAATGTTGAGTTGATACCAAAGCTTTTGTAGTAGTTATGTTCATTGGTAGATCCTGAATTTTAAAGGTTTTAAATACTTCAAACTAATTGACGAATAACATTCAATTAGGGTTTTAACTCAATGCGGGTTTAAGCTTTACCTGACGTATGATTATTAAGAAAATAACCCCGTCCGGCTTTTTACTTTAGTATCATTTGGATGAATGTCTATGCCACGCTAACGAATAGTAAAATGATACTTAAATAAATTTCTGCAACATAAGTGTCCGCGTACGTCATCATGCCTGCCACTCCAACCATGCCAAAAACAAACATCCCGGTACATAATGACAGCAACAAAACATTTTTCATTTTCCAACGCCTCACAATAGTCCCATAATAGGACAAATATTTAACTTTTTACGAATGCTTTAAGTGGATGCGAACAAAATGCAGATCAAAATAAGCTTAACCGAACTGCTATTGTTTGATTAAATCTTATTACCGTCAAAAACAAGTATGATTCTAAGTGGTACACAATGGGTATAAGAGGTGCCCCCTTTTTCTAACATCCTTTAATTGTTAATTATTGGGGATCATTTACAAAAGAGTGGGAGTGTTCTTAAGGGTTCAAGGGGGCAAGGATTGCGCCTACACGGCTTGAACTGAGACAAGGGTTCGAGTGAAATGCTTTAAAATATCTATTTCTTAATGGACACCAGCTCATCTACAAGCCCTTGTAAGCTGGTGAATGATTTCGCCGATACGGATAACACCCTGCTGCAGCTTTTCGCTCCATGGCAAGCCGCAACTTATGCGGATAAAATGGCTATACTTATTGGAATTGGAACAAATTACTCCTGGAATGACCGAAATGTTATGCCGCAGTGCTTCCTGGTAGACCTCAAAACTGTCAATAGAGCGGTCCAATTCCACCCAAAGCATGAACCCTCCGCTGGGCGAGGTTACCATGGTGCCGTCGGGGAAATGGCGTGCAATCGCCAGGCTCGTTTGCCGCATTTGATTTTTCAATGCGTTTCGCAATTTGCGCAAATGGCGGTCATAAGAACCGCTTTTGAGGAAATCAGCTATAATCAAATGGTTCAGAGTAGGCGACATCAGCGCTGAATTCAGTTTCAAACGTTTGACTTTGCCGGCAAATTTCCCGGGTAGCGTCCACCCCACCCTCAACCCGGGTGCCAAGGTTTTCGAAAAGGACGAGCAGTATAATACATTATCATGTTTATCGAAGAACTTCAGCGTTGTCGGCCGTGGTTCTTCAAAGTTGAGGTCACCATAAATATCATCTTCAATGATGGGCATATTGTTTTTTTGAGATATTTTAACAAGCCGTAGCTTGTTTTCATCCGGAATAACGCACCCGAGTGGATTATGGAAATTGGGAATCAACAAACACGCTCTGATCGGATTCGACGTTAAAGCCTTTTCTAAAAAATCGAGGTCAATACCATTTTGCGGGCTGGTCGGCATCTCCAGAGCGTACATACCGAGGTCCTCAATCAATTGCAGGATACTGAAAAATGTCGGTGATTCAACAGCAATGGTATCCCCGGCCCCGGCGACTGCACGCAAACATAGACTCAGCGCTTCCATACAGCCGTTGGTGACGATAATTTCATCTTCTTTAACATGATTTGAATTGCCGATCATTCTTTTGGCGATCTGGCGTCTTAACTCCGGAGCGCCTTCCAGCGCTCCATAAGTGACGATATCTTCCATGTTGCGCTTTGACAGCGAACGGATTGCCCGTGAGAACTGTTTCAACGGCAGCAATTCAGGAGAAAGCATGGTACATCCGAGTTGCAGAAAATCAGGATTGCTGATGGATGCCACAATCGATTCAACCAGGTTATGGATCTGAACCTTCTTTGCTTTTAACCGGTGCTTTTTCATTTTCGGAACCGGCAAAAGCGGCTGCGAGATCGCTTTTACATAGTATCCCGATTTCGGCTTTGCTTCGATAATTTCGCGTTTTTCAAGCTCGATGTAAGTTTGATAGATTGTTGATATGCTAAGCCCCATGCGATGATGCAGTTGACGAATTGACGGCAGCTTCTCTCCGATCCGGTATGTCCCTGCTTTGACCTTCTCCTCCAGTTCATTTGCCAGCCTGACATAATGGAACTCAGGCTTTATTTCACTTGATGAGCTTACCGTCATTGATCACCCCACAACTGTTATGGTTATATTTTAAAACAACTGCATCTGTTTTTTCTCTGGGATATACGCTATTTGATACCAAACATCAACTAAAGTAATATCCCGAGAATTATTTTTTGAGCATAATGCAGCTTGTCCCGTCGCAGCTATTGCGAAGACGGAAGAGTGGGCAAAAAGAACATTTATGGATGGGCACCGATTAGATTTTTTACAAATTCATCAAATTTTGAGGGTACTATGGAGGAGAAAAACTGGACTCTGAAAAAAATATGTGCCTTTATCATTACCCCTGAAGACTCAAGCAGCGAGTTCAGATCTGATAATTATAAAGCAGAGCTTAACTGTGGATTCAGCTATCTAGGGGCCTCTAAAACAATATTCTGGGTAATTATCGGAATTGTGGTGGGGTTGTGTGTCGCCCGACTTCAATAACCCCTGATGGAGTTAAAACTCAACCAGGGGTTATTCGTTATCTGTTATGGGTTGTTCAGTTTTAGAGGGAGATTGGACAAAAGGGAACGTTTTGCACAGGTCTCGCAAGTTAGAAGACGATCCCAACATACCCCACAAAACTGTCGCCGGGGCTTTTATCATAGCTGGTGGCATAGGCGATTCTTTGCGCCTTTTGGGCCCCTAACTGTTTGGCCGCGGCAATCGCCGCTGCAGCCGCACCGCCGCAGCAAGCATTCTGGTTCTCGAGAGCTTCGCTGATAACACCGTCCGGATCCATTGCCAGCATGGCATCGATAACCCGACGGTCGTTTTCATTGCGCACCCAGTCAACCGCTGCCGACCCCGTACCTTTGACCACAAATCCGTAATTGTTTCCGTAATGGGTTAGATCCGTGGATCCGACAACTTTTACCCGCCGGCCCAGCCGGGTTGAAATGTCCGCCACCGCCCTGCCGATCTTTATGGTTTTTTTGTTGGGCGGCACACCCATGGGAACGAGTTTGGCATCTTTGAAGAAGTATTTTACAAAAGGGAGCACAAGTTCGATGGTATTGTCCCGGGTAAAGCTGTCAGCAGTTTCAATTCTAAAGCTAAACTGCTTGGCAAGCTCGCCGGCCATTGTCCGGTCGATCTCAATGGGACCGAATGGTGTTTCCCAGGCGCCCGCATCCATAATATAAGAGGGTGAACCGGAATGCAGGTGCATTCCGAAAATTACGACCACATCCACAGGCTCTTCGTCCTGAAGCCAATGGATAACGTTGCAGGCAATACTACCTGAAAAGTACCAGCCGGCATGGGGGACGATCCCGCCAATGAAGCTTCTGTCGGCATCCGGCCTCTGCTTGCCTTCTGCAAGAAAAGTTTTGATCTCTCTCTCGCACCCGGCAGCATCGCCCGGGTACCAGCTTCCTGCAAAAACAGCTTTTCTGGTTTGCATGGTAGTACCTCCTTTCTACCCTAATTTAGCGTAAACAAAGTGCAGGACTCTATGAGACAAATTTGCCACATGTGCTGTCATAAGTCTAATGGTTTTGTTTATAACCGTTCAGGGGTTCAGAGTTCAGGGTTTAGTGTTTTAAGCCCGCCCTGGTGCGACAGCCGTTACTAAGGAGATCAATTCTCTGCTATTAAGAACATATGCTTTGGATCCAACTTCTTAAACTCAGGTCTGGGCCAGGGGTTCGGAGCTAATTATTAAAGGTTGCAACCCTGAACGGGGAACTCTGAACCTTGAACCGCCTATCTTTTTGTTTATAACATAAAAACTTCATGAATAATTATATGCAGCTAGATAGACTCCATTTCGGAGTGCTCTACGGTGGTCAAGTCGAGTTCTACGATGGTTCCGGGGGAATCAATTTCTACCAGATATTTTAGCAAAAGTCGCAGCACCTGCAGTTGACCCAAGGCCTGGCCGGGAAAAGCGATGGGATGTCCCAGCGGAAACCCGGGATAAAGCGCCCGCGGCGGGCGCACTTTTTTAGTGATCTCCCTGGACAGGGTTATGGAAATAGTTGCAATCCCAGCCGCCTCAATCACTCTCTGAATCAGTCCCACGGACTGGTTGCAAAGACCTCAGGCAGGGGTCAAAATAGCGATATCCACCTCGTCTTTCTTCAAAGCAGCAGCAACTGCCGGGGCACTTTCGTGCATTAATGTATCTATATGGTGTAAAAGAATATGCCCCATAAAAGAGAAATGCCGCCCATTTACCGCACCGATATCCCGAGCCTGTTTCAAGTCATCGACCCGCTCGATCGGAAGTATGATATTGATATCTTTATCCGCATCCGTATGGTCGTAGTAGTTGTGTGTGATCATCAGATCCGAGCAAGCTGCGGCCTGGGGAATTTCTCTGAACGTCGGGTCTCCGTGCGGGTCCAGCATGTCAAAAGGGGGCTGTGATCTAAGATGTACGCCGCCGGTAGTAATCAGGGCCAGGCGGCTTTGGGCGATATCGGTGGTCAACCGGGTCCAGGGGGTATCTTCAAACTCAACAATCTTTGTTTTTTGAGCCCACTTATTCAGCAGTGCCGGATATTTTGTAAACAATTTAGCTACGATTTTATCTTTAACCTGCCTTGAGCCCAACAAACACTTCCTTTTCTGTAAGTCAATTACCATCCCTTGTAGTAAATTAAATTCCAAATAACAAACATCAAACAATGTCTCAGCCTGGAAGGTTTGGTCATTGAATATTGGAATTTGTGATTTATTTGTAATTTAGTGCTTGGAATTTGTGATTTTTGACACAAAACTCCAAGGCAGAGCCAAATATCTCTGACTCCCGCAATGCGGGACAGGCTCGGCCCAAAGGACCAGGTTTCTCAGTACTGAATAAGCTCTTACTTGACAATCATCTCTATTTTTTTCAGATCCTGAACCAGGTCGGAAAGCCCGAGGCCTGCAAGAGTTGCGGCCTTTTGCAAACCCGACTCAGCATCCCAGCCCCTCAAACTATAGAACTCCTTGCGCATGGCTTCAAAGGCATCCCGGTCCAGGGTTTTGCCCTTGCGGCTGACGACTTGCTCTCCCGGCCCGGGCACGATCACATCAGGGTTCATGAACACGGTTTCAACCGGATCAGTAAAATTGAACTCTTTCAGCACATCATCTTTTTGGGGTCGCCGTCCTTCCCGCAAAAGAACCCCCCGTTGCAGATTAAATATTCTTTCACCATATTGATGCAGCCCGGCTTCATCCGTTTCCAGGCCGGTTACTGCCGAAAAAATTCGACTCTCAAGAGTCGCATCGCCAACATGATCGGGCGTATTCCAAGAGACCATTATAGGCCAGGCGGAATCACACAACAAAAGACTGTCCTTTACGTAGGTTCGATCGATGATTTTAGCGGCCGCTTCGGCCTTGCCTGCAAGGATACTTAAATCCCAGGCCTGCTCATGGCCCCAGAATTTAGCAGCGGCAGCCCGAAAAACCGCAGATGTTACCGGTGAAGACTCAGGGTTGGACTGATGCATGACCCATAATCCGGTTAACCAGCTAATTTCGTGAAGCATGGCAATCGGCTGCCTGGGTTCCAGGGCGTACAACAAACCATTCATTAAATATT
>JAQBHK010000293.1:0-2829 GCA_032127815.1 Desulfobacterales bacterium | reverse complement strand
TATGAAAAAATCAACACTTTGGTAGCAGAAAAAGGGTTTTCTTTTAGAGAGGCGGAAAAAGAAGTGATCGGTATCGACCATGCGGAACTGGGCGCCATGGTGGCCAAAACGTGGAAGTTCAGTCCCAAAATGGTGGAAATTATTCGCAACCATCACTTTCCGGACGAGACCCTGGAAAGTTACCTTGAAACGGCCATTGTTTACCTGGCAGACACTCTGTGCTTGATGATGGGAATCGGTGGAGGATCGGACGGCCTGGCTTACAGGTTCCGCCAGGATGTGGTGAAGTATTTGGGACTCACAGAAAGAGACTTTCAGGAGATCATGGCCGGATTTGGCGAAAAGCTTCAAGAAGTTGAAGCACTCATTTGAGTTTGCTGAGTTTTATTAATTTTGTGCCCGTTTCAATGTTAATTTTTTAATTACGATTTATCCGAATTAGGGGGTGAAGCAGATGGCATACAATGTTTTGATCGTGGATGATTCTCTGCCTATGCGGGGAATTATTAAAAAGATAATCAAGGCGTCCGGTTTTAATGTGCAGCAGTTTTTTGAAGCTTCTAATGGCAAAGAGGCGCTAACGATACTGAATCAAGAGTGGCTCGACCTGGTTCTGACAGACTACAATATGCCTGAGATGGATGGCCTTGAGCTTTTGCATGAAATGCAAAAAAACGAAATATTTAAGTCCATTCCAGTGGTAATGATTACTACCGAGGGGAGCAAACAAAGGCTTGCCGAGTTTTTGGAAAAGGGCGCCGCAGACTACATTAAAAAACCCTTTGCGCCTGAAGAGATCAAACAAAAGTTAAACCATATAATGGGAGAACCGGAAGATGGAGAAGGAATCCTTGACAACGGCGATGAAGAACTCGATTTCTAATGTTCTGGAAACCATGTTTTTTTTGCCTATGGATTTTCCTGATGCTGTGCGTAAGCAAGAGTGCTGGAGCGGGAAAACGGACCAAATTATAGCCGCCAGATTAGATTTTACCGGCTCCTTTACCGGCTACTGCGTCTTTTATACACCCAAAAATTTTGCTGTGCCGATGGCCGCCGATTTTATGGGGAAGGATGCCGAAGGTCTATCCGATGATCAGATAACCGGGACCGTTATGGAAATTGCGAATATGATTACCGGCAATACCTTTAGTCTGTACGACGAACAGG
Organism: Desulfobacterales bacterium; assembly: GCA_032127815.1. Taxonomy (GTDB): domain Bacteria; phylum Desulfobacterota; class Desulfobacteria; order Desulfobacterales; family UBA11574; genus Desulfatibia_A. The sequence goes on along the minus strand of JAQBHK010000293.1, from coordinate 1,659 downwards.
CTATCTTCAACCTGGGTATTCCTGAACTGGTCGGGCCTGCTGATTTGAAGGAGGTTTTTTCAGGTGCTGAAAACGAAATTTTTATTGTGATCGACTCACTGGAAAATCGTTTGGCGTTTCAGATGGTCATCAGGCTGTAAATAGGAGAATCGTATCGATGTCTGAACTGATAGAAAAAATAAACCCGCATATCGAATTAATAGCCCTTGAAATCGTGATGCTGGATGTGCAGGATATCCCTGCTTTGGGTAAAATTATTAACAGCCTTGGCATGCTGCAAGAAGATTCCAAAGATCTTGGTCAACCGGCTTTTTCCGAGCTTATCCAGGCAATCAAGGGCTATATTGAAAAAATAATAATGGGAGAGGCTTCAGATGCAAGTCCTTTGGAAGAAGGCATAGATGCTCTGCAAAGTATTGTACGTCACTTGAGGAATCAGGAAGAATTTAGCACAGATATATCTAAAATATTGGGTAAACTTGGATTCAAAGAGCCGGAGCCTGATAAGGCGGCGAAAGGACAGACGGCCAAGATTGAAGAAAAGGACAAAGAAGTACAAACCCCGGCTGAAGACCTGAACGAAGAAGACCGGGCCATAATTTCAGATTTTGTAATGGAGTCTCTTGAAAACCTTGAAGCGGTTGAGATCAACCTGATAGATCTTGAACAGGACCCTGCTGATCTTGACAGCCTCAATGCAATTTTCAGGACCTTCCATACTGTTAAAGGCGTTTCAGGGTTTCTCAATTTACAAAAGATAAATACGCTGGCTCACCATGCAGAAAACCTTTTGGACAAGGCCAGAAGCGGCGAAATTGTGTTAGAAGGCGCTACTGTTGATATTATTTTTGAATCGGTGGATGGTCTTAAAAAGCTGATCATGGGTGTTCGGCAAGGACTGGAAAACGGTACTTTATTAGACGTCGGTTTAGACGTTGCTCCTTTGGTTAAGCGGCTTGACGAGTTGGATTCTTTGGCGGATCAGGGCGGATACAGACCTTTGGGAGAAATCCTGGTACAAGCCGGCGCCGTCACTCCCGATGAATTGGCAAAAGGACTTGAAAGACAAAAGTTGGAACCGGATAAAAAGATAGGCCGGATCCTAGTGGAAGAAAAAAGCGTGGAACCCAAAGCCGTGGCATCTGCCATTAGGGATCAAAAAAAGTTTAACCCCCGGCACATTGATCTGCAGGTCAAGGTGGATACCAAAAAGCTCGACAACCTGATGGATCTGACCGGAGAGCTGGTAATCGCTCAGAGTATGCTGCGGCAGAACCAGGTGATTCTGGCGACCAAAGATCAAAGATTAGCCCGCAACCTGGGGCAGTTAAATCTGATAACATCCGGTCTGCAGACCACGGCCATGTCCATGCGCATGGTGCCCATCAAGAACACTTTTCAAAAGATGGTAAGATTGGTCAGGGACCTTGCTAAAAATGCCGGAAAAGAAGTACAATTGCAAATGTCCGGTGAGGATACGGAAATCGACCGCAACGTTGTGGATAAATTGTACGAGCCTATGGTTCACATGATCCGCAATTCCGTTGACCACGGAATTGAGTTGCCGGAGGAAAGAGCAAAAGCAGATAAAGATAAAAGTGGAAAGATACATCTGCGGGCCTATCACCAGGGGGGTAATATCATCGTTGAAATTGCAGA
>JAQBHK010000292.1:0-5570 GCA_032127815.1 Desulfobacterales bacterium | reverse complement strand
CCTGCTCGGCGTTCTCCGCGGGTTGACGGCTGCGGCGTACTGACGTACGCCTCACCACAAACCCTTGCTTGTCTCGCCATAGCCCTTTTTCGGGCGACGGCGGATGCGGCCTTGCTCATCGAAAAACTATCTCATTTATGACTTGGAAACTGCTTAGCGCTCAAATTTATTCATGGATGGACAATAATAAAAAGGGACGAAGACACGAAAATTTGACATGCAAGCTGCAGCAAAGGATACATCATGAAGATCACCGGCATAGAACTATACCACGTTTCCGTACCGCTTAAAGAAATCTTTTGGCCGGCCTGGATTCCGGGGTATCCCCAGACTCACAACCGCTTTACGCTGATCAAGCTCATAACCGACGAAGGTCTTGCCGGATACTCCGCCGGAGCTGCCATGGGCCGGGAAAGACAGGGACTGGGAGATCTTTTGGGAGGATACCTTATGGGGGAAGACCCCGCCGATATCGATCGCATCCAGAGCCTCTTAAAGCAGGCCGGATATCTTGGATGGCGCAACTTCTGGATAGAGCCGGCCTGCTGGGACATCATCGGCAAAAAACTAGGGAAGCCGGTCTACGAGGTGCTGGAGGGCAAATCACGTCCGCTGCCGGTCTACCTGTCAACCGGCGAGATGCACGAACCTGAACAGCGCGTGGATGAGCTTCTGGCCATCAAGGCACAGGGTTTTAAAACCGCCAAACTCCGGGTCAAAAATGCGGAATTAAAGGACGATATTCGTCACATCGAAGTCATCAGGAAAGGTGTGGGCGATGATCTTGTATTGGGTGTCGATGCCAACCAGGGCTGGCCGGTATCGATTGTCGATCGAATCCCGCTGTGGGATTACAAGCGGGCTGAAGCCTTTGCTTTTGCATGTTACGACAACCGTATACGCTGGCTTGAAGAGCCGCTTGATTCCAGAGACTACGATGGAAATGCCAGGCTCAAAAATGTCGCCAAGATCCATATATCCGGCGGCAAACTCAACTACGGATGGAACGAATTCAAGATCATGTTTGAAAAGGACTGTTTTGACATTTATCAACCGGATGCCACTTTTGCCGGCGGTATAGCTCAGGTCCGTAAAGTGATTGAAATGTGTCACAAAAAGCAACGCCTGTTTTCGCCGCATACCTGGACCAACGGCATTGGCTTTTTTATCAACTGGAACATGGCACTGGCAGATAATCATAGCGCCCTGCCTCTGGAGTATCCCCTGGAAACGCCCTCCTGGATCCCCGAATTCAGGGAAGGGATTATCGAACCGATCATTCCGGATAATGACGGCATGCTGCAGCCTTTTAAAAGACCGGGGCTCGGTTTTGAAATCGACAACCGGCTGCTGAAAAAATACGGCAAACGGTTCTACAAGCTCACTAAAACCAGATTGATCTTCCAGGTAATCCGCGAAAAAGGGCTCAAGGAGGCCCTGAAGCTCAAACGCAAAAAGCAACGCCAAACGCAATAGCTGAGGAGTCGGGGAGTTTACGCAAAAAGACCGCTCAATGGATAATCCATTTCGCTAATTCACCAAGCATTCTGGGAAAAACTCCCCGGCTGCTGACGTAGTTAAGAAACTTTTTCAGCTTGCAATCAAAACAGAAACAGTTATACCCTAAATGTGCGCAAACAAAACCGAAAGAAGGAGGTCATGCATGAGTTTAAAAGCAGGCATCGATCAATTAATCGAGAAATCCAGTAAAAGAATTCCGCCGGAAATTCAGAATATGATGGCAGCCGACACTGAACGGCTCAAGCAGTCCGGCATAGAAGACAACAGCCTCAAGGCCGGTGATCAAGCGCCGTCCTTTAAGCTTCCCAACGCCAAAGGCGAGCAGGTATCGTCGACCGACCTGCTGGCCAAAGGACCCGTGGTGCTCAGTTTCTACCGCGGCGGCTGGTGACCGTACTGTAATTTAGAGCTGCGGTCATTGCAGCTTGCGCTTTTTGAAATCGAGGCCCTCGGTGCACAGCTTGTCACCGTGTCACCTGAGTTGCCCGACAAATCACTGTCAACGGCCGAGAGAAACGCTGTGGCCTTCGAGGTGCTGAGCGATGCCGGCAATAAAGTTGCCCGCGACTTTGGCCTGGTGTTCTCTCTGGCGGAAAAACTGCGTCCCATATACGCAAGCTTCGGCATTGACATCCCTGCGTACAATGGTGATGACACCTTTGAGTTGCCGATGCCGGCGACCTATGTGATAGATGCCGACGGCACCATTCTCCACGCTTTTGTGGACGCCGACTACACCAAACGGCTGGAACCGGCTGAGATTGTTGAGATCCTGAAAACTGCTAAAACCGGTGGGTGATATATCGAAATGGAAGAAAACAATGTTTTAGATATATTAAAACAGGCTATTTTGCTGGAAAGAAGAGGCAAGGCTTTTTATAAGAAATTCGCCGAACAGGCAGAAAATAACGCTGTCAGAGATGTTTTCGAGATGATGGCGGATGAAGAACAAAAACATATAAAAACACTTGCCGAGCAGTTTAAGGCCTATAACCTGAATAAAAAGTTCATTCGAGGAAGTTTTGATGACACAGACACCAGCCAGGTGGCTTCCAAGGTGCTAACGCAGGAAATCAAGGAAAAAATCTCCGCTGCCGGCTTTGAAGCCGCCGCAATTTCAGCCGCGATAGCAATGGAAGAGCGTGCCGTCAAGCTTTACTCTGAAAACGCAGAGACAGCGTCAGATCCCGAAGCCAAAAACCTGTATGCATGGCTGACGCGTTGGGAACGCGAGCATCTGAACTTTCTTCTGGATATCGACAAGGCCTTACGAGAAAAAATTTGGTTTGACAACAAATTCTGGCGGTTTTAGTTTTTGACAGGATTTATAGGACTCAGAGCACCCGATTTCTTGAAAGGTCAGTAGTTTAGCTGCCCTGATATCTGGACAAAAACTGAACCAACATGATACTTACCCACCACTTTGGTAGACAGCTCGTCCGGCAGATTGTTTTTCTGCTCCTTTTTTTGTTACCGGTGGTTGCTCCTGCCCTTGCCGACGTGCATGCCGATTACAAACCCAGAGCCGGTTTCTTAAGCATTCAACTTGAAAACGATCTATGGGGGAGCGGTGCAGACAGGCATTACACTCATGGTACCAAAATTTCAGTAATGCCGGCAAAAGGAGCCAGCGGGTGGCTGAAAGATACTCTGGGTTTGATTCCTTTTTTTGACCAACAAGGAGAGACCGCCCTGGAATTCTCAGTGGGCCAGAATCTCTTCACACCGGACGATATCGAACGCGAGGATCTGATTGAATACGACCGGCCCTTTGCCGGATGGCTGTACACAAGCATGGCAGCGCTCTCAATGATCGAAGACCGGCAAGACTACAGGTCCGGCAACTCTATACAGATCACTCTAGGAATCGTCGGCCCCAGTGCCAAAGCAGAGACAGTCCAACGGGTTGTCCATGAAATTGTCGATACCCGCACACCCAGGGGCTGGGACAACCAGCTCGGTGACGAACCCGGAATTGTTCTGACATATGCTCGCCTTTGGGAATGCCTTTTTACTCATGAAAGGATTAAGGCCGAACACGGTATTGCCCCTCATGTTGTGGCCGCTGTAGGGAACATCTATACCTATCTCGGTACAGGCGTTATGTTGAGATTTGGTAAAAATCTCCGGGATGATTTTAGCCCTCCCGCCATCAGTCCCAGCTTCCCGGGTACTTCCTATTTCAAGAAAAGGGCAGATTTCAGCTGGTATCTTTTCACCGGAATCGAAGGCAGGTATGTTGCCAGAAACATATTTTTAGATGGGAACACCTTTAAAGAGAGTCACTCTGTTGACCGGAAGCCATTGGTAGCAGATTTTCAGATAGGTATTGTCCTTAGATTTAGAAACATTCGTATTTCACTCAGTGATGTTTTCCGTTCAAAGGAGTTCAGGGGTCAGGACGCAATCAGCGAATACGGCGCCATCAATGTGACCGTGATGCACTGACCGAATTTCTCACAAAAGATTGTTGCGGACAAATAAAATCTGTAATACTTTGCAATTATAGTTTAAAGTTCTCTGCAATTTTTCTGGTTGGATGAGATTTAAGTGAAGAAAGTTTTCGCTAGAATATTTCATGAAAAAAAAATGAGAATTAGAGGCCCATTGATGTTCTCTAAGGTTTAGGTTTAATATGGTCGATGACGGGCGTTTTTTTTCCACCAACTTGTTTTATCTGATGCGTTTGGCAATTTCCCTGAAAAACAGCTCCTTCTTCTATCTCAATTACCGGAGCTTTAATATTTCCAAAAACAATACCCGATGCGCGCAGGTCAATCTTTTTTTCAGCAATTATATTGCCATGTATTTCTCCATAATTAATAACGTTTGAGACAATAATATCAGATTCCACCTTCCCGTCTATGTCTATTATGAGAGTTCCCTCACCAGAGATATTTCCTTTAACATGGCCTTCAATTCTGATAGTTCCGGAAAATTTCAGGTCGCCTTCAAACTTAATATTTTTTCCTAAAAAGGAGCCTATCTCTGTCTGTGTCTTATTGCTTTTTATCTTTTTCAGCATAAACAACTCTCTATTTTTGACGACTAAGAATAAAGGCATTAATCGGTGCAGGGATTAATATCTCAAATTGTATCTTTGCAAATAACCTACTTTCAAACGCTGATTGTGTCAAAAGATTAATTAAATATTTTCGACCCTGGCACGATCTGCCGGATCTATCCCGATTAAACAGTATGGAACCTTTAATTGGGCAGGCGGGACGGATTGGATTTTCAATCTAGCCGGTTCCAGCCTCCTGACCTTTGGCCACTCCCTAATTGTGTTTTTCATAATTAGGGTATAAACACCGGTTTTAAGAGATTTAGAACAGATGTTTCATATTAAACGTTGATAGATACTTAATTTAGTTGACATCTGCAGAAATTTATTTTTTTATTGAACGGGGCAAGTTGCTGAATAATATAAAAAACCAATAAGGAGAGAATTGATGACAAAAGCTGAATTGATTGAAAACATGGCAAAAGATGCAAAAATCTCTAAAGCTGCTGCAGGGAACGCTTTGAACTCTTTTGTTGCCAATGTTACAAAGGCATTAAAGAAAAAAGACGGTAAGGTAACTCTGGTGGGATTCGGTACTTTTTCAAAAGTCAGCCGGAAAGCTCGAAAAGGTCGTAACCCTCAGACAGGCGAGGCAATAAAAATTAAGGCCAGGAATGCTGTAAAATTCAAAGCCGGCAAGAAGTTAAAAGACGCTGTATAAATATTTGAGGCGGTTTATTTGATCTTTAACGACAAATAGACCGCCTTTATTTTTCTGGAAAAACAGTATCTTTTTCAGTCAACTCACATCCCAGGGCCACCATAATCTTTCTTTTGATTTCCAACAGGTAGTTCAATCTTACATTAATTTTTTGATATAGTTCATTGCATGCATTATTTATTGTTGATTTTATCAGTTTTATTTTGGTCTGGAAACTTTATTGTGGGAAGGGGGATTCACAATGATATACCTCCCATAACCCTGGCATTTTGGCGCTGGGCGGTTGCTCTGCTGATTATCTTACCTTTTGCAATCAGGCCTATC
>JAQBHK010000291.1:0-2772 GCA_032127815.1 Desulfobacterales bacterium | reverse complement strand
CCTGAAAGTTAAAAGGAGCGATATTCCTGCAATTACCCATCTGGATTACTCGGCCCGCCTTCAGACCGTGAACCAAAAGGATAAGGCTGATTATTATGCAATAATATCAGAGTTTGAAAAACTGACCGGTTGCGCTGTCATCGTCAATACCAGCTTTAACGTCCGCGGCGAACCGATCGTCTGCACTCCCGAAGATGCATACCGGTGTTTTATGAGGACCCAGATGGATGTTTTAGTGATCGAAAATTGTATGTTGTTCAAAAATGAGCAACCCCCCTGGCAAGAAAAAGAGGATTGGCGCCGTGAACTCGAACTCGACTAAAATTAAAGAAATTAGAAAATTCGGTATCATTGCCCTTGTTTTTTTCTCGAGTCTATGTGCTGTGGGACTTATGATGAAAAAATCGATACCTGCTTACTTTTTCGGTTCTTTGGCTCTCCTGGGCTTGGGATTTGTCTTGATCCCTTTGCCCTTGAAGCCCATCTATACAACCTGGTTGAAAATCGCTCACTTGATCGGCCGGGTTGTAACGACCTTGATTCTCACGCTGGCATATTATACGGTTATTACACCGGTAGCTTGGGCTCATCGGCTGTTTAGCGGAACCCCCTTTCCCGTTAAACCTGATAAAAAGGCTGCATCATACTGGGTAACGCGGACTGAAGCCGCGCAACCAAAGGAGCGGTTCCTAAAACGATATTAAAGGAATATCATGGAAGATAAAAAAGAAGCCAACCAATCCGTTATTATCGAATTCTGGGAATTTTTAAAAATCAGAAAGCGCTATTGGCTATTTCCGATAGTGATTGTACTCTTTCTTTTTGGTGCCTTGATTGTTTTTACCGAAAGCAGTGCCGTGGCACCTTTTATCTATGCCCTCTTCTAACCCGAAATTTTCATAAATATCATTAGATGGTAATCGCTTATAGCAGGGAATGTTCTGACGTTCGTCAGTGCTTCGCGAGACTGTAAGGAATTCTATCAATTGTTTGATTCGCTCGCTAACCTTTACCTGCCTTTGGCAGGCCGCAGCCCCGCTGGGCGGGGATCTTCACTACGCTACGTCAAGCTGCGGGGAATGCGCTCGCTGTGCAGTTCAACTGTTTATAGTAACTGATCCTGGCAATGCATCTTGAATTTAAGTCCGGCTTGGGATGGAATGAAACTATACAAGATTTAGTGTTGAGGGGATGACCAGGTTTTCATTAAAATGCTGAACTGAGCGCCAGATACGAAATGTGTATCTCCGTTGGCATACCCTCACCTGTTGGTCTGGGCAAAGATCGGGCAAAGATATCTTGCGGTCTGACCTCTGAAATTAAATTTATTTAAGCTTATGCCATACTTTCTGCTTAAGCCAGTCGACCCAGGGAGTGAAACCTTCCTCGGTCTTGGCCGAGATTTCAAAGACCGGGATACCGGGATGCACTTGCAGGATATTTGCAGAAGCCGCCTGGCGGTCATAATCCAGATGCGGCAGCAGGTCGATCTTGTTTAGAAGTGCCGCGTCGCATACGCGAAACATCAGCGGATATTTGACCGGCTTGTCTTCGCCTTCGGTGACACTTAAAATGACTACCCGCAAATCCTCGCCAAGATCAAACTCAGCCGGGCAGACCAGATTGCCGAGGTTCTCGACGATCAAAAGATCAATCTCTTGCAGCTCAAAATTACCGGCCGCTGTTTGAATGACATGGGCGCTCAGGTGACAGTCACCTCCAAAGGCATCCGTATTGACCTGCACAACCGGCACACCCGCAGCGGCAAGCCGGTCGGCGTCGTTGGAAGTACAGATATCGCCCACAATTACTGCGCTTCTGACTTCCGGCATAATATGCCCTAAGGTCTTTACAAGGGTTTCGGTTTTGCCGGAACCCGGAGAGCTCATCACATTGAGTACAAAAACCCCTTTTTCCGCAAACATATTACGGTTCTGCTCTGCGATCGTGTCGTTAACATCCAGCATTCTGCGGATAACCTTTATTTCCCTGGTGCCGGTTTTTGCACTGCCGCCGGCAGCACTGACTTTGGTATGGGAACGGGAAGGCTTTTGGAATGATTTGTGATGGCGGTATCTTTCAGTTTTATATAACTTGATCATCTTGTTAATCATCCTCTTGAGCAACTTCAATGGACTCGATATCCAGCTCCCGGCCTGAAATTAATTTTACGTTGCCGCTGTTGCATTTTTGGCAAGTAAAGAGCGGTTCGCTGATGGTCACTTGCGTATTGCAATCGTCGCACCTTACAACCACCGGAATCTCTTCAATGTAAAGCTCTGCGTCTCTAAGGGGAGTATCTTTGGCCACAATCTCAAAACAAAAACGCAGGCTGTCAGGCACGACCGCAGAGAGTTTGCCTACTTTCAGATTGACCCTTTCGACCTTGACGTCTTCCATGCCGGCGGGGATGGATGCAATGGCAATCTTAACAACCTCCATGGCAATACCCATTTCATGCATTAGAAACCTAACTCGGATAAACCGGGAATAAAGAAATATTTGCCACCAAGGCCCAAAGACACAAAGGATATATTTATTATTCTTTCTTCGTGCCTTAGTACATGTATTCATAAATACGGTAACGTATTAAAATTTGGTGTCGGTTTTCAGTGTTCAGGTGTCAGGAATGGGAATCGCTAAAGCCGAAATCTGACACCCGACACCTGAAACCTGAATATGTTTCATCTGTGCAATACGTTACCGAATTTACGAATAAGAGCACTTAGTGTCTTAGTGGCAATTAAGAAACTAACTAAAAACCTCGGCACA
>JAQBHK010000290.1:0-4557 GCA_032127815.1 Desulfobacterales bacterium | reverse complement strand
CCACGGGCATGGGCACCGCTGCCGGATCCTCTATCATTGCAGTAAATGCATCCTCCGGTTGCAATTTTACCGTCTCTGTTAGGGCAGGAAAAGCCGGCATCTATGGTTATTTTCTGAACCCTGCATCCGAAAATACCCCTCAAGTAAGTATTGAAATCATTATATCGTTTCGTCATATTCATTGGTGTTATTCATTCACAATCAAAGATCTAATCAGGTTACTATATACATTTGTGCATAAAAATTGTAAAATAATTTTCTCATGGCTTTCGACCACAAAAAATACGATATTGTCATAGTTGGTGCCGGTCATGCCGGTTGTGAGGCTGCGCTTGCATCTGCCAGAATGGGGTGCCGGGTCCTGTTGCTGGCCATAGACCTTGACAAAGTGGCCGCCATGCCCTGCAGCCCTTCCATTGGAGGCATGGCCAAGGGTCAGCTCGTTAAAGAAATCGATGCCCTGGGCGGCGAGATGGCCAAAGTTACTGACAAAACAGCCATACAATATAATACCCTCAACACCAAAAAAGGTCCGGCGGTTCATTCAACCAGAACCCAAAACGACCGGATTCGCTACCATCTGACCATGAAAGCCGTGATTGAAAAACAACCGAACCTGGAACTGAAACAGGCTATGGTTGAGCGGCTTGTAGTAGAAGGCGGCAAGGTTGTCGGGCTAGAGGATCAAACCGGCTTTGGGTACAAGGCCCAAGCCGTTATCCTGGCCACGGGCACATTTTTAAGCGGGTTGGTTCATATTGGATTCAATTCCATCCAGGCCGGAAGGGCCGGTGAATTTGCTTCTTATGGTTTGCCGCTGCATTTACGGAAACTCGGTTTTACACTCGGCCGGATGAAGACCGGTACGCCCCCGAGGCTAAACAAATCGAGCATCGATTTTTCGGCGTTTACCGTACACCAGTCCGATTCAGACCCTAAACCATTTTCATTCTTTTCCGACAAGATTTCTAATCCTTTTATGCATAGTTATATCGGGCATACCAACCCCCAAAGCCAAAAGATCGTACAGGAGAATCTTGAACGCTCTGCTCTGTACGGCGGAATCATCAAAGGGGTCTCCGCCAGATATTGTCCGTCATTTGAAGATAAGGTTGTGCGGTTCCCACATAAAGACAGGCATCAGATTATCCTTGAACCCGAAGGTACAGATACTGATGAAATCTATGCCAGCGGACTCGGGAACAGCCTCCCTTTGGAAATACAGATCCAATTTGTCAGGTCTGTTAAAGGGCTGGAAGCCGCCGAAATCATGCGTCCCGCCTATGCCATAGAATACGACTATGTCAACCCGATTCAGCTTAAACCTACGCTTGAGACAAAACTGATTGCCGGCCTTTATATGGCCGGCCAGATCAACGGAACATCAGGCTATGAAGAGGCTGCCGCCCAGGGGATATGGTCGGGCATTAATGCCGCCTGCCGGATTCAAAGCAGACCTGAATTTATTTTAGACCGATCTCAAGCTTATATGGGTGTAATGATAGATGATCTTGTAACCAGAGGGACACGTGAGCCTTACCGCATGTTTACCTCACGTGCAGAATACAGACTTATGTTGCGGGAAGATAACGCCGATCTAAGATTGATGGAGATCGGACACACCCTTGGCCTGATCGATAAAGACACCATGAAAAGTGTCAAAGAGCGCAAACAGATGATAGCAAAGGAAATCAAGCGGATCAAGGATACTATTATCAAGCCGGCAAAAAAGACGAACGACTTCTTGGTCGGCCAGGGCTCACAACCTATCAATAGTGGCATGTATCTTGAACAGCTGTTGAAAAGAACCGGAATTGATTACCACGCAGTTGAGGTGCTGGCAAAAAGCCCCGACAATATCAGTGCAAAGGTCGCCAGACAGGTGGAAATTGAAATCAAATATGAAGGTTATATTAAGCGCCAGGAAAGGGAAATCGAAAAATTTAAAAACCTTGAAAGAATGAAAATACCGGCAGGCTTTGAATTTAAAAAAGTGCACGGCCTTTCAAACGAACTCAAAGAAAAACTTGCGGCCGTCAGACCGGCTTCTCTGGGGCAGGCGTCTCGCATGGACGGTATCACCCCTGCGGCCCTCTCCGTATTAATGATTGCGCTGAAAGCTGCTGAAAAGCAAGAAGGCCCTTCCGTGTAGAGGATTGACAGCATGACCTTGACACTTAACAATTTCAACTTATTTTTATTGTTGACAAAATTTAGTGTCTGGCTAACGATTTAAGCCTTTGATTACGATGCCATCAATATTATTTTAAGGAACAAACAGTATGTCTGAAACTGATTATTATAAAATGCTCGGTGTTAAACGCAACGCCTCCGATGAAAATATCAAGAAAGCATATCGGAAACTCGCCATGAAATACCATCCCGATCATGCCAAGGGAGACAAAGCCGCTGAAGAAAAATTTAAAAAAATTAGCGAGGCTTACGCTGTGCTAAGTGATAAGGAAAAGCGCCAACAGTACGATACCTTCGGCGCCAACGGATTTCAGCAGCGCTATTCTCAGGAAGATATCTTCAAGGGTTTTGATTTTGGCGATATATTAAAAGAGTTCGGGTTTGGCGGTGGGGACCGCTTCGCGCGCGGCCCGGGCGGTATGCGATTTTCGTTCGGCGGTGACCCCCCGTATGGTTCCCATCCAAGACAACAACCATCTTTGCAGAAAGGTGCAGACCTGGTGTATGAACTTCCTCTTACGCTGGCAGAGGTGGCTACAGGCACCACTAAAACAATATCTTTTAAGCATCAGGAGCGTTCGGAAAAATTAACGGTAAAGATTCCCAAGGGGATGATTTCCGGGAAAAAACTTCGTATTGCCGGCAAAGGAGAACCGAGTCCGGTTGGAGGTCCTGGAGGGGATCTGTACATCAAGGCCAAAGTACTTGGTGATCCGGTTTATGACGTCCATGGGCATGACCTTTATATCAAGCGGGAGATAAAACTCAGCGAAGCCATTCTTGGAATGAGCATATCGGTTCCCACAATAACCTGCAAGGAGTTGAGCTTAAAAATACCTCCAGGCACAAAGCATAAGACCAAAATGCGCCTTGCGGGCCATGGACTTCCTCATATGGATGTCAAAGGCCAGGGCGATCTTTACGTTTACATCCATGTCAATATGCCCAAACAGCTTAGTGAAAATCAAAAAAAGCTGGTAAAGCAACTGGCAGATACAGGCATTTAAGGAGTGAAGCCCTCCAGCCCTTTAGTGCGGGGGGCTGCCGTTCGGCAGTGCTTCGCGGCGGGGAGTTTCAGTGTTTGGCCAAAGACCGCAAAGACAAAAGCACCTCCGTGCTTCAAGCGTTGCGTTTGCTACCGCGCGGGAAGCCCGCGATTTGAATGCAAACAATTAATTTTATTGACAAGAGTCTCTATTCTATGTACTTTTATCAAGATATTATGCTTTTAATCTTTAAATAGTTCGCGAGACGATTTGTTCAAGCTATAAAATCGCCTCGCGGTTTTATGCAGCGCCCCGCTTACAGCAGGGCTTTAAAAAGATAATTCCTATACTGTCTGTTTATGCCTGAATTGATTCCGGTGCTGGGGAAAAATGAAATCAGTAATTTGGTCGCTCAAGTTGCTCTTAAGATTTCGTCCGACTATCAAGACAAGGAACTTATTCTTATAGCCGTCCTAAAAGGCGCGTTCATCTTTCTATCTGATCTCGTCCGCTGCCTTAGCATTCCGGTGAAAGTTGATTTTGTAGGTGCTTCCAGTTACGGTGCCGGCACTTCTTCGAGTGGCACCATCCATCTGACCAAAAAGATAGAGCTCGATTTAACGAATAAAGACGTACTGGTTGTCGAAGATATTGTTGATACAGGCTTGACTTTATCATATATCGTTGATTACTTAAAAACTTACAACCCAAACACAATCAAGGTTTGTACTCTGATTGACAAACGCGAAAGACGCTGTAAATCAATAAAAATCGATTACACGTGCCATATGGTTTCCAAAGGATTTCTTGTCGGTTATGGCCTCGATTATAACGATAAGTATAGGGAGCTACCTGGAGTTTATCGCCTTAAATTTTAACCAGTGGGGTGTATCATGATTGTTACCTGTGAGCAATGCAAAACCGGTTTTAATGTAGATGAAAACCTTTTATCGCCGTCAGGTTCTAAGGTTCGATGCTCAAAATGTAATAATGTTTTTCTAGCCTATCCATCAGCAACGCAAGAAGAGCCTGTTAAACCCACTGAAGCTGCTCCCGATCTTGAGGCCGAACAGGAAGACCGGGACCTTGAGACCGACGAGGGCGCCGAGGATGCCATCGAAGATCTGGATATGGACCTGGATCTTGAGACCGAAGAGGGCGCCGAGGATGCCGTCGAAGATCTGGATTTGGACCTGGATTTGGACCTGGATTTTGAAACCGAAGAGGTAGCCGAGGATGCCATCGAAGATCTGGATATGGGATTAGGCCTTGAAACCGAAGAGGGCGCCGAGGATGCCGTCGAAGATCTGGATATGGACCTGGATTTTGAAACCGAAGAGGTAGCCGAGGATGCCATCGAAGATCTGGATATGGGATT
>JAQBHK010000289.1:0-5499 GCA_032127815.1 Desulfobacterales bacterium | reverse complement strand
CGATTGACTCAAAAACTGCTCGATATCACCGGCATCGGCAAAGACAGGCTCCATCTGGCCTGGGTATCGTCGGCTGAGGCCCAGCGGTTTGTCGATGTGGTCACCCAGACCACCGCTACCGTAAAAGGCCTGGGGAAATTTGATCCCCAGGTGTTTGCTTTAGCGCTATCGGCCGCCGAGATGACCCTGGGGGGTGAAGCCCTGCGATGGCTGGTCGGCAAGGAGGTCAAGCTGACCACCAGCGGCGATGTCTATGGCCGCAAATGGGATACCGAACGGTATGAATCTGTTATTGATGCCATGCTTGAAAGAGAGTATTACAAAAATCTGATTTACCAGGCAGTCAAAGAAGGTTGCACCTCTGTCAGAGATATCTGCAAAAAAGTCGGGCTGGAACTTAAAAAGGTTTCGTACCTTCTGGCTGATCTGGAAAAGACCAACAGGGTTGAATTTAAGTGCATGGAAGATCGCAAGCCTGTTTTCGCAGCGTTATAGTCATTGGTCATTAGTGAGTGACAAATGACCAATGACAAGTGACAAATGACGAATAAGGGGAGGAGAAATGACGAATATAAGCGGGTCGGTTATGGTTGTGGGTGCCGGTATTGCCGGCATGCAGGCCTCGCTGGATCTGGCCAATTCAGACTTCAAGGTTTACCTGGTTGACAAATCACCGACCATCGGCGGAATGATGGCTCGGCTCGACAAGACCTTTCCGACCAATGATTGCACCATGTGAGTCATTTCGCCCAAACTGGTCGAGGTCGGCCGGCATATGAACATCGAGTTAATTACTAACAGTGAAGTCAAAAGTGTTGAGGGTGAGCCCGGTAACTTTGAAGTTGCGCTTGTCAATCATCCACGTTACGTGGATCCGGCTAAATGTACCGGATGTGGAGAATGCGCCCGGCATTGTCCGGTGGCGGCCGTGAATGAAATTAACCAGGGTTTTGATGACAGAAGGGCCGCCTACATTGAATATGCCCAGGCGGTTCCGTTGGCCTACGCCATAGATCCTGACGCCTGTATCGGCTGCGGCCTGTGCGAAAACCTGTGTATTGCCAAAGCTGTAAAATATGATGACACCGAACGTGAAACCACGATCAAGGTCGGTTCGGTTGTTCTGTCTGCCGGAAGCCAGGGGTATGATCCGTCCGGTCTTGATTTTCTGGGATACGGGAAATATCCCAATGTAATCACCAGCCAAGGCTTTGAAAGGATTCTGTCTGCCGGGGGACCCTACTACGGTCATGTCATGCGACCCCTGGACCGGGAAGAACCCAAAAGCATCGCCTGGCTCCAGTGCATCGGATCAAGGGATACCAATCGGTGCGGTAATGGCTACTGCTCTTCAGTATGCTGCATGTACGCTGTCAAAGAAGCCATGATCGCCAAGGAGCATATTCACGGCGATCTTGATTGCGCTGTTTTTAACATGGATATGCGGACCGGCGGCAAGGATTATGAAAAATATTTTTTGCGCGGCAGAGATAAAGCAGGGATTCGGTTCGTCAAAGCCAGGGTCCATACCATCACTGAAGTTCGCGAAACCGGCGATCTAAAGCTGCAGTATGCTAACGAAGCCGGTGAGATGCAGGAAGAAATTTTCAGTATGGTGGTGCTGTCGGTGGGTCTTAAGATTCCAGACTCATCCGTCGATCTCGCCAAGCGTCTGGGCGTAGATCTCAACCGGCACAACTTTGTGGATACAAAGCCCTTTGCACCGGTTACCACATCACGTCCGGGAATCTATACCTGCGGCGTATTTCAGGGGCCCAAGGATATTCCGGGCTCGGTTACCGAAGCCAGTGCGGCGGCCTGCTTGGCAGGGACGGATATTGCCGCCGCCAGAGGAAACGATATCACCACCGTCGAGGTCCCCGCAGAGATCGATGTTACAGAGCAGGAGCCTCGCATCGGTGTCTTTGTCTGTAACTGCGGTATCAACATCGGCGGGATCGTGGATGTCCCGGCCGTTGCGAAATATGCGGCCGCGCTTCCATACGTAGTATTCACGGATCAGAATCTCTTTACCTGCAGCCAGGATACCCAGGAGCAGATAAAGGAGAAGATCGTCGAGCACAAACTCAACCGCCTGGTGGTGGCCTCCTGCAGCCCCAAGACCCATGAACAGATGTTCATGGAGACCCTTGAGGCCTGCGGTATCAACAGATATCTGTTTGAAATGGCCAACATCCGCAACCAGAATTCGTGGATTCATTCCAATGATCCGAAGGCGGCGACAGCCAAGGCCAAAGACCTTGTGCGCATGTCTGTGGCCCGAGCCGCCCGATTAAAGACACTTAAGGAAAAAATTGTTCCGATTAACAAGCAGGGACTGGTTATCGGCGGCGGTGTTG
Organism: Desulfobacterales bacterium; assembly: GCA_032127815.1. Taxonomy (GTDB): domain Bacteria; phylum Desulfobacterota; class Desulfobacteria; order Desulfobacterales; family UBA11574; genus Desulfatibia_A. The sequence goes on along the minus strand of JAQBHK010000289.1, from coordinate 3,139 downwards.
CCGGTATGAATGCGGCCCTGCGCCTTGGCCAACAGGGATTTGATATCGTTCTGGTCGAAAAGGAAGCCCGGCTCGGCGGGTTTGCACGCAAGCTGCACCATACCATCGAGGGCGAAGATGTTCAGGCCTATCTTGAAAAACTCGTCCAGGAAGTGACGGCCAACGAAAAAATCAAGGTCCTTACGGAGGCCCGCATTGTCGGGTTCGAAGGCTTCAAGGGCAACTTTGCAACCGATATTGAAGTCGGTCCCGCCAAGGAGCGACAGACCGTCAAGCACGGCATTATCATTGTCGCCACCGGAGCAAAGGAGTATACACCCAAGGAATTTCTTTATGCGGACAGCGACCGGGTGGTCACCCAGGTGGAGTTGGGTGATCGGCTCGAGGAAAAAGGTGCCGCCGGCCTTGATAGCGTTGTCATGATCCAGTGTGTCGGCTCCCGTAACGACGAGCATGTCGAATGTTCGCGCATATGCTGCCAGAACGCGGTCAAGAATGCACTGCACATCAAGACACTCAATCCGGATGCCCATGTGTATGTGTTGTACAGGGACATTCGTACCTATGGACTGCTTGAGGAGTATTATACTAAAGCAAGGGAAAAGGGGGTTATATTTATCCGTTTTGACAGCGAAACACCTCCGGCCGTAAAACCCTCATCCGACGGTGATCTTCTCGTTACGGTCAAGGATCATATTCTGCGGCGGGATGTGGAGATCCGGGCCGATCTTGTAACCTTGAGTGCGGGTATGGTGGCGGAAGATACCGACGAACTGAGTTCTATCATGAAACTGAACCGCAATCCGGACGGTTTTTTTATCGAAGCGCACGTGAAGCTCCGACCGGTTGATATGCCGGGAGAAGGCATCTTTCTGTGCGGCACTGCCCACGGACCTAAGCTGATTTCAGAGGCCATTTCCCAGGCCCAGGCGGCCGCATCGAGAGCCACGACGTTTCTTTCCAAGTCGGAGATCAGGCTTTCGGCCATTACGGCCAAGGTCGATACGGATAATTGTGTCAAGTGCTTGACCTGCGTGCGGATGTGCCCGTTTGATGTGCCGGCCTTCAACACAAAGGAAGAGGTCATAGAGATCAACGAAGCCATCTGCCATGGATGTGGCGTGTGTGCGTGTGTCTGCCCGCGGCAGACCATTCAGTTAAGTTTTTACGAGGACGATCAAATAATGTGTAAAATTGATGCGTTGCTTGCGGAGGGGATGTGATGGCCGATTTTGAACCGAGGATTATCGCGTTTTGTTGTGATTATTGAGGGTATTCAGCCGCGGACCTGGCAGGTTCCATGCGACTCGATTACCCTGCAAATATTAAAATAATACGGGTTCCCTGTACCGGAAAGGTCGACGTGATGCACCTTTTGGGCGCTATGCAGAAAGGTGCCGACGGCGTATATGCAGTCGGTTGTCTGGAGGGCGCCTGCCACTATAACGAAGGTAATCTTCGTGCCCGGGAAAGGGTGGAACATGTTCAGAAGCTTTTAGAAGAGGTCGGCCTGGAGGGTGACAGGGTAAGGATGTATAATCTATCTTCAGGCGAAGGCCCCACTTTCGCGGCCTATGCTAAAGAAATGACCGATCATATAAAGTCTCTGGGACCCAACCCGTTAAACAAATTGGCAAAGGTCTAGCAACGGAGGATATATTATGGCCGAAGAAGCAATAAAACTTGGTGGCAAAAAGAGAAGCATTTTTCTGGACAAGGTCAAGGAAATTATCCCGGATGGCGGGAATCTGAACCTTTGTCTGACGTGTGGTGCATGTTCTTCCGGCTGCCCCGCCACGGGTCTGGAAAATATGGATCCGCGAAAGTTTTTGCGAATGGCTTCGCTGGGGATGGACGAAGAGCTCTTAAATTCGGAATGGGCCTGGATGTGCACCATGTGCACGCGCTGCGTTTATGTCTGCCCCATGAAGATCGACATACCCGGCCTGGTTTTCAATGTTCGCGGCAGCTGGGCCAAGGATAAACAACCCAAAGGTATCCGGGACTCGTGCGAAGTGGCTTTAAAAAATGACACTTGCAGCGCCATGGGGACACCCGAGGAAGACTTTAAATTCGTTGTGGAGGATGTGCTGGAAGAATACCAGGAATCGCAGCCGGAGTTTAAAGACATGCAGGCGCCCCTCAACAAAAAGGGCGCCATGTACTTTTTGAACCAGAATTCACGCGAACCGGTGACCGAGCCGGACGAGATGGTGCCGCTGTGGAAGATTATGCACCTGGCGGGAGCCGACTGGACCTACGGCACCAAGGGATGGGCCGCGGAAAATTACTGTCTGTTCTGTGCGGATCTGGAAAACTGGGAGCACATCGTGAGGGTCAAGGCCAAAGCCGTGGATGACTTAGGGTGCAAGTACTGGCTCAATACGGAGTGAGGGCACGAACTGTTTGCAGTCCGGGTCGGACTGCAGAGATTCAAAATCGAGCACAACTTTGAGATCAAGAGTATCATCCAGCTTTACGCCGAATGGATTCGCGAGGGGAAGCTGAAGGTCAACTCCGACTGGAACAAAGATTTGAAAATCAAATTTACAGTTCAAGATCCGTGCCAGCTGGTACGCAAGAGTTTCGGTGACCCCGTGGCCGAAGACCTGCGGTTTGTCGTCAAGACGGTGGTGGGCGAAGAAAATTTCATCGATATGGAGCCCAACAAGTCGAACAACTACTGCTGCGGCGGCGGGGGGGGGTTCCTGCAATCGGGACGGCCGGACGCGCGCCGTGCTTACGGCAAGTTCAAGTTTGATCAAATCATGGCAACGGGCGCTACGTATTGTATCACGCCCTGTCACAACTGCCATGCCCAGGTTCACGATATTGGTGAACACTATGAAGGGAATTACGAGACACTGCATTTGTGGACCCTCATCTGCCTGTCTATGGGAATCTTGGGCCCCAACGAGCGTGAGTACCTGGGAGATGATCTTAAAGAGGTTTTGCCCTTTCACCCTGAGTCGGCGATGTAACACCGGGACTTTACTGATTGCGGATTTTGGATTGTGTTTGAAGGAGTGATCTGAAATCCAAAATTCAAAATCAAATTTGGAGGAGAGTATGATAGTTGCCGAGAGGAAACCCTTTGAAGAGATAAAGGATATGCTCAAGGGCTACAAGAAGGTTCTGA
>JAQBHK010000288.1:0-7024 GCA_032127815.1 Desulfobacterales bacterium | reverse complement strand
GCCGACAAAAGTTGCCTGTAGCTGTCTTTTTCCAGAAAATCACGGACAGCATAAAAATAGTCGCCATGGCTTATTGAAAGATCGTCGTGCTTGTCAGATGGTTTGCGGGTCAGTGGGATAGGTGTCGCCCAAACCTCGCTCTTTTTATCGACGGCCTGGTCGGCGCTATACAAAAAATATTTTAATTGCGGTCTGGTTTTCATCTGTACCGGCAGTTTTTGAAGAACCCTGCGGCAAGCGGCAGGGAATGTTCTGCCTTGCGGCAGTGCTTCATAGCGACTGTAAGGAATTCTGCAAATTTTTTGATTCGCTCGCTAACCCCGCGGCAAGCTGCGGGGTTAGCGAGCGCTGTGCAGTTCAGTCGGCTTTATCCCGGTACGGTTGGACTTCCTTTAGCATTTCCGGAGCCACTTCATAACCAAGCTCGACAGCTTTATCAAAATGTTCTATCGCCTGAGCATGTTTGTTCTGTTCAAGATAGGCAATCGCCAGATTGTTGTGGGCCACCGCAAACCCGGGCTCAAGTTCAAGGGTCTTCAGGTTAGCCTCAATGCTCTCGTCAATCAATCCTTTCATAAGATAGGCGTTGGCCAGGGTGGCATACGCTTGCAGAAAGTTGCCGTTAAAAGTGATGGCCTTTCTAAGCGCCCGGATGGCTTCGTCAACTTCTCCTTGTTGTAAATGTACAAACCCTATGTTGCCCCAACCTTCGGCAAAGCCGGCCCGGACCTTGATCGCCTGCTGGTTGTATGCCATGCATCCGTCCAGATCTCCCTGCTGAAGGCAAATTCCCCCTAGCTGTACATACGCTTCAGCCAGGTTCGGACTACAATAAATTGCTTCCTTCAGCTCTTTTTCAGCTTCATCATACTCTTTCAGCCCCAGCAGGGCGACGGCAAGATTATAATGTGATGTTCCGCATTCCGGGTTGCCGGCGATGGCGGCTCTTTGTCGAGCGATATATTCATGCACGTCTTTTGCTTTTGTCATCATAACATCCTTTAATAAAATTTCTCCGTGATTTTATACAACGCGGCTGCGCCGCTCTAAAAACAATCGCTGCTTTTAATGCAGCGGTACCGCCTTTTCAGCCAACCCTGTCGTTGCATAAATAATTGTAAAATAGCTTTTTGCCCTGAATCTCTTGATTAGTCAATCTTTTTCCCTGGCATAGATCTTTTTGCTTGACATAAGATTTCATTTTCTTTTATTTTTTTCTGTATTGATTAAGGTTGATGGTCTTGTAAAAAGTCACGGATTCAGCTATAGCTGAATTCGCAAACAATCGAATTTGTCACGTTTCATGTTTTAAACGTTAGGTGTTTAGTTGTGTTTTGTGCTTTATATACAGACACTTAAAGCCTGCCACCTAAAACGTTCGCAAAAAGCAACCGGTTTAACTTTTTGCGAAAAGGGGGTCTTATGCTCAAAGGATGCTTCACAGCCATTGTTACACCATTTAAAGAAGGTGCTGTAGATTATGAAGGTCTGGACAAGCTCTCGGAATTCCAGATTAAAAATGGAATCACCGGCATCTTGGCCGTAGGAACCACCGGCGAAAGCCCGGTTCTGTCATGGGACGAACACAACAAGGTGATTGAAAGCGTTGCCGCAAAAACCAGCGGCAAATGCATGTGCATTGCCGGAGCCGGCAGCAACAACACCAAAGAATCCCTGGCAGGGGCAAGGCATGCGGTTGAAGTTGGCGCCGATGCTGTTTTGCTGGTCGATCCTTATTACAACGGCCCCAGTTCCCTTGAAATTCGCAGAGAATATGTCGCACCGGTTGCCGCCGCATGCCCTGACATGGAAATCATCCCTTATGTGATTCCCGGCCGAACCGGAGCGCAGCTGCTACCCGAAGATCTGGCCCTTTTGGCTAAAGAATTCGGTAATGTCAACACGGTGAAAGAGGCCACGGGAAACCTCGACAACATGAAAAGAACCCGCGAATGCTGCGGGACGGACTTTACTATTTTTTCCGGCGACGACGGCATGACAATTGAAATGATGACCAATTCCCAAATCAAAGCAGCCGGGGTTATATCTGTTGCTTCCAACGTTGTCCCCGGAGCCGTAGCTGAAATGGTACAACTGCTCGAGCAGGGTGCTCTGGAAAAGGCCAAAAGCCTGGCAGAGGCCCTCGCACCCCTGTTTGGTTTGGTCACAATCAGTACCATGGAAAAAACACCTTTTGGCGAGGTGGTCTGCCGGGCCCGCAACCCCTTGGGCATCAAAACCCTGATGTCCGTTCTGGGCATGCCTGCGGGCGGGTGCCGTCAACCTTTGGGGAAAATGACCCAAAACGGCCTCAACAAAGTTCTGGAAGCAGCACGCAAGGTACAGGTCGACAATCCGGAATTGCTCCAGCCCATAGCTGACTTTTTCGGCGTCGATATTGAAGAGCGTTTAGAAAATCCGTCGAGCTGGCAAGGGCTTATTTACGAGGAATACTAACTCGGCAACCGATGTTTTTTTAAGCCCTCGCAGAAGCTGGTTGTCCCTTTGTCCGGTCGTATTGTAAAAAAAACCTCCCTGCCCATGGGCAGGGAGGTTTTTTTCAGTTTCAACAGCCGCAACTATTTTTTAAGCGTGGCCACACCCTCTTTCGGTTTAAAAACACCGTCCTTATACAGCACCGATTTCAACCATTTTAAGCCAAACTCCAACAGTGCGATTTCATCGGCTTTGATCTTTGCAACCGTCTCGGGGTCAATCTCGTAGCGGTCTAAAAAAGAGCTTTCAAAAACAAATTGCCGGAATTGATCAATATTGTAGCTGGCTAGAAAAAACATTTTTTTGCTCTCTTCGGTGAGCTTGACGTTCGGTGGAAAAGATCGTTTGCGCACCACAAGGTCGGTCCATCCGGCATTGATCTCATCATGGATATCAACCCCTTGATCCTTGCGCCATTCCGACACCGTCCATTCCTGGTCTTCGGCAAATCCCAGGCAGTGAGGTTCGTTCACAAAAAAATAAAACCCCTCTTCACCGGCCTCGGCTTTGTGGCTTAGCGACGCTACCCCGACAGGATAATAACGGCACGTTGTAGGTCGGTCCTCATAGACGATGCACCCGTCTTCTCTTACAAAAGGGCATGATTTTAAATCGTCGTCCAGCATCCTCAGGGTGACCATCGGCAGATCGGTTTTTTCCAGTAGCTGGGGTATCGTATACAAGCGCAGGAATTCTTCGGATGCGAGCTGCAAACGCCTCTTGAGGCGCAGAATGTCGTAGGGTGTCAATACGACATTAATGTCCCGGCAGCATTTAGTGTAACACGCTACCTCTTTATGGCATTTAAACCTGAATTTGCTGTCGGGTCCAAACCTGACGGGCGCCACATACGCCTTTTTTTCGGGGGTCGTCATTGTATCCACTTCCTTTCGTTGTTGAATCCGTGATTTTTTACAACACCATAATTGTTATTAAAATATAGCCCGTACTTCTCACATGCTCCCTGTATACTAATGTTTTTGGCACGCAACGCGGGTTAGGGCCCTTCTTACTCAAACCCAAAAACATTGTCAATATAAGCCTTGATTTTGCTTGTGCAAATGCTGTATCAACATAAGGACGTTTTTTTACAACGGCTCTATTAACCCGCCTTGATGCGAGACCTTTGAAACAGGAATAATTCAATGCCAAAATTGGCTTGCTCGGAGTTTAGGGGCGGGCGTCGTTTTGTGGGGCGCCTTCCACACGGTGAGGATTTGATCAAATCGATCGAGGCTTTCTGCGGAGAAACCGCCATTTCAATGGCAACATTTTCGGCAATCGGCGCAGTTACTTCCGTTACCTTAGGAGCCTATGATCAAAAACAACAAGTTTATGTCACTTATACAAAAGATGCCCCATTAGAAATCGTAAATTGCACGGGCAATATTTCTTTAAAAGACGGCACTCCCATGGTACACGCCCACATTCTTTTGGCCGACATGCACGGAAAAACCATCGGCGGACACCTTTTTTCCGAAACCATCATTTATGCCGGAGAAATCAATCTTTTGGAGCTGGCCGGCCACCCTTTGGAAAGGGCGTACGATGCGACTACGGGCCTCATGCTGTGGAAGGGGTTGCAATGAGCCAAACGGACATACCAGGCTGTTTGCCCGCCTTTGTTTCAAAAATGGAAAACGCAGGCATTCATCCGATTGTTACTGACACTTTTGCGTACTATTACGCACAAATTCTTGCCGGAGAAACCGGCCTGATCTCTCGCCGGGAAATTGAACCGGTAGCTTTAGGCGAAGTGCAAGATGCAGGTCATGTCAAGCAATATGCCGAAGCCGGCAAACAGGCCTTAAAACATGCCGTTATGATAAAGCTCAACGGCGGACTTGGTACGAGCATGGGACTTACCGGGGCCAAGTCTCTTCTGGAGGTAAAAAACAGCGCAACATTTCTTGAAATAATACTCCGGCAAGCCGCACGGCACGACGTAAAGCTGGCCCTGATGAACAGTTTCAGTACACACCAGGACACCTTGTCCGCCCTGGACAGGATAAAACCTTCTTCCCCACCCTTGTTGTTTATGCAAAACAAATTTCCCAAGGTAATGCGGCAGGACTTTTCTCCCGCGACCTGGCCCCAGGATCCGACCCTGGAATGGAATCCTCCGGGACACGGCGATATTTATGCATCCATATATACGTCCGGAATGTTAAAGCGCCTTATTAACCAAGGGATAACCTATGCCTTTATTTCCAACTCGGACAACCTGGGTGCTGCTATGGACACGGCACTATTGGGCTATTTTAGCCAAAACCAGCTACCCTTTATGATGGAGGTCGCCAGGCGTACGCCTGCAGATGTTAAAGGCGGACATATTGCCAGGCATAAGGACGGGCGCCTGATCCTGCGTGAGGCGGCCCAGTGTCCACAAGATGAGCTCGATGCTTTCCAAGACATAAATCTTTACGGCTTTTTCAACACCAACAACATCTGGATAAACCTTCAAGCTCTTGCCGGGCTTATCGAAAAACATGGTGCCGTCAAACTTCCACTGATAAGAAACCCCAAAACCCTCGACCCCCGAGATGAAACCAGCCCCAAAGTATATCAGGTCGAAACTGCGATGGGTGCCGCCATATCGCTTTTTGAGGGTGCAACCGTAATTCAGGTGCCGACCTCCCGTTTCTTTCCTGTAAAAAACTGCAGCGATCTTTTAGCGATCCGGTCCGACCGGTTTGTCTTTTCCAAACAAAAGATTCTGACAACAAATCCGGCTGTTGGTTCTACGAGAATCGATATAGACATAGACCCTCGATATTACGGAAAAATCGACCTCTTTAATCAACGATTCAGCCAACACATTCCATCACTGGTCAAGTGTGATGCGCTTAAGATCCAAGGAGATGTACGCTTTGAAAAGAATGTAAAGATCAAGGGGCGGGTTGTTATCAAAAACAATGGCTTAAAACAGGTGGTTGTCAGAGAAGGGACGATCATAGACGAAAACTTGACCTTTAATTAGTTTTGCCGATTAGCCCCTTCTATATATTGCATAATATTTCAACACTTTCTCCACAAACTCTTCCGTCTCTTTGATGGGCGGAATGCCTTGATAGCGTTCAACGACGCTGGGACCGGCATTGTAAGCGGCCAAGGCCAGCGGCAGCTCTCCGTTAAAGCGTCTAATAAGCTTTTTTAAATACCACGCTCCCCCCATTATGTTTTCCCGTGGATCAAAAGGATCTTTTATCTTTAGCGCCGTGAGATTGGCAGGCATAATTTGCATCAACCCTTTAGCGCCGGCGCGCGAAACCGCCTCGGGGTTGAAGTCCGACTCGGTTTTGATCAGCGCTTTGAGCAGTGAAAAGGAAACCCCCTGTCTTTTGGATGCTCCCGTTATCAGGTGATCATATTGATTGGTGGTGTAACTCAGCGACCTGGCAGGTCTTTCCTTGATATAGACGGTATATTGGGCTGATGTGGGAACGTTGGTGAAATGCAGCACCCCCTGACTATCGACATAGGAGTATATGTCCGCAAAGAGGGGCCTAACCGCTAAAAACAGAACAAAAACCGCGGATAACACTATAACTTTAAATGGTGTCCTGCTCAATCTATGATTCATTTTATATTTCTATAGCTGCATTTGACGGTTTTCTCAAGCTATAAAATCGCTTTCGCGATTTGTAACCTCTCAATAAGCCAGGCTTTAGAAAATCGTCGGGCTGCAGAATTTTTCAAAAAAAGCGCTATTAACTGCGCTGTCTAAAGGTGTCACTATGGTCTTATAGAGCTGGGTTGCAACGATCATTTCATAAAAAATCTAAACTATTATAAAAATATGACAAACATTGCTTGGCCTGTTTTTTGTTTACAGGCCCTGGTCTCGTCGGGTATGATATTTTCTGTCGTTCTTAACTGTTTTTAAAGGATGTATTTAGAAGTCATCGGCCGCTTTTCACAGGCCCTCACCGACAAAGAGCCCGGCGCTCCCGAAGGGGCCACTTAGCCCGGAATCGTTGCCTTGCGGCAACGCCTTTAACAAAGAAAATGATGGTAAATTAATATGAGGATACATACAGCGTCTTGGTTTTTGGAAAGTCCCATAATGCTGCACAAAACATTCGGGTTAAAACAGCATGTTGTTGGAAATGATGGCGGGAAAGGGTGAGGATAAAACCAATCTTTATTTACACCTTTGGCTTTCATCGCAGCGGATAAATCTTGTTTGATTTGTACCTAAAGTTTCATCTCGCTCCTTTGGACATAGCTTTTAATTTTTCACACACTAAACGATCCGTGGGAAACGCCATTTCTGCAGGTAGCCGGTTTAAGGGAAAAAATTTGGCTTCACCGGCATCGGACCCGGCTTTAAGTTTGCCGCTGCTGTGCCGACCCCAAAACCATATTCCCACGGTTTGATTTTCCGGATCATGAAAATTAGAATGAACCGCACAAACAGGCCCAATATCCACATCCAGACCCGTTTCTTCCTTGAACTCCCTTTGTGCCGCCATCCGCACATCCTCGTCGTACTCTAAGTGCCCGCAGGGAATGCACCACATCCCCC
>JAQBHK010000287.1:0-3859 GCA_032127815.1 Desulfobacterales bacterium | reverse complement strand
TTGACTATCTTTCTTTATAAATATATTTCTCAAACGTGTCTCTCCTGAAACGAAAAAAAACGCTTATCCAGGCAAAATTAGAGCGTCTTATTCTGCATGGACTGCTTTGTGAATGGGAAACAGCCCGTTGGGTTTTATCTTCAGATCAAAGGAAGATGCTAACCAAGCCCCTGTTCAGCCTCAATAAGATGCAAAATCTGGGTTATTGGTCTCGCCCAAAACGCGAAATTTGCCTGAACCGGCAATTTGTGCTCAATCATCCCTGGGACGCAGTTCGCGAGGTACTTTTACATGAAATGGCGCATCAGTTCGCTGACCAGGTTTTAGGTGCTCATAACGAACCACCGCACGGCACCAAATTCCGCGAGGCCTGCCGTCTTCTGCGGGCAAACCCAAAAGCTTCGGGAAATTACAAACCGCTGTGGGAACAAATCGAGCACGACTCCCCGGCGGCCGAAGATAAAATCATGCTTCGGATTAAAAAATTGATGGCCCTTGCTGAAAGCCGGAATCACCATGAAGCCGAAGCGGCTATGGCCAAAGCCCATGAACTCATCTCTAAATACAATATCGAGCTTTTATCCCATAATGAAAAACGCAAATTTATAAGCGTGTTCGTGGGCCGGCCGGCGTTGCGCCATCCTCGCGAAGACTATCATCTTGCGGCTTTAATACTCGATTTTTATTTTGTCAAAGGGATCTGGGTGCCTGCATATGTCCTGGAAAAAGGCAAAATGGGACGCGTGCTGGAAATTACAGGAACAAGGCATAATATTAAAATAGCCGGCTATATCCACGATTTTATCCGGCACTTTATCAATTCTCAATGGTGCGACTACAATCAAGGCAAAGGCCTGAACCGCTACCGCAAAACCGATTTTGCCGTCGGTATTATCGAAGGTTTTCGCTCCACGCTCGAATCGCATAAAATCAAAAATATAAATAGCAAATCCGCACTAATTAAGATAGAAGATCCTTTGCTGAAACAACACATCGACTATAAATATCCGCATACCACCAGTTTCGCGAGGAAGGTTTCGAGCCAGGATAACAACATCCTGGAAGATGGAATGAAAGTCGGCAAAAAACTGGTGATTTCCAAAGGGATAACCGCAACCAAGAAGAGCAGCAGGCTTCTGCCCGCTAATTAGTTCAGAGGTCAGGGAGTTTCTCTTATGGTCGCTTCATGAGAAGTGCGGGTTAATTGAGGGAACGAACCGGCAAGACAAACGCTATTTGGCTTTTCTTCTGGTGATTAATCGTGCCTGAATACAGCATGACCGTATATGTATCCAGAGGGCCCTTTTTGCTTTTGGTATGCTTGAGACTATATGCAAATTCCGTTTGAGTCCAGTAGGGCATGTGTCCGATGATGTTTTCAAAAGGGTTGGGTTCAACCAAAGCCGGGTTTTTCTGGTTGGTATCTATTATACTGCTCCATTCTTCCTTGGTGGGAAGCCGCCAATCGCTGAAACCCCCGAGTTTGAATTTTTCGCATTTATTATTGGCTTCGTCCCAGGTTGTCGCAGAAATAAAATCTAATCTCCAGCCGTTTTTTATCCACATCAAGCTTGTGGTTGTATCCGTAACCGTACCATCCATGTTATCTACAAACCTACTTTTAACCGGCGGGATTTGAGATACTCGCTCCGCATGGGGTTTTGCGGGCACGCTAATCCTGGCAGGACTTATTCTGTTTTGAAGTTCATTCTTTTCGTTAAAACGATGAATGCCAAAATAACCAACTGCTCCGATTTTGTTCAATTTTTCCCAAAAGGCAACAGCATCGTCTCTATTATCATATCTCCCCAGATATACTCTGTAATATAGACCTTTGCCCGGGATGTCGGTCTCCTTCCAAAAAACCATTTTACCTTTTTCTTGGAGCGAATTTACCTGCCGGTTCGCATTTTCAAGATTTTTGAAAGAGGCGAAATGAATACTGTAGTAATATTGCTCCGCACCGTCGGCAGCAGCAGCAAAAATTAGTACTGCCCATACAAGTGTAAAAACAGCTGTTTTAAAAATCTTGATGTTTTTCCGCCCTCTTCGTGGTGAAATAAGATTAGCCATAATAAAACCGTATTACGATATTTATACTATAAATTGTGTTTAAACTTACAAGCCTATACAACATTTGGTATAATTTTGCAAATAAAATCGTATTAAGATTTAAGGTCTCTATGCAACGGATAGGAGTTTATGGAAAGAACGTGGCTTTGAGCAGCGAAGCTGCGATATATAAAACCGCAATGCGATTTTACATTTTGATGGCATAGTGTATTGCTTTGGGTGATTCAGGAGTCGGCTCCCGGCCAAGACCGATCATTCCATTTCCGATCAACTGGAGTTCATCTCGTTTGATGATAACGCTTTTTTTGCCTTGTATTACCAAATAAGTGCCGTTGGAACTCTGGTCAATCAGGATGAATTTACCACGGCGGTACTCGATGCGAGCATGTGTTCTGGAAACACGGCCATCATTTACCACCACATCGTTATGGATCTGACGTCCCAGGGTAGCACTGGGCCGATTTTCATCGAATTCATAAATTTGATCGTCAAACTTTACTTCCAGGCGGGCTTTAATAACTGCGGCTTCCACACTATCATCCATCATCACGGTGAGGTCCTCTTCTTCCCAAATGACCTCATATATATTCATTTCACCGCTTTTTCCTTTTACCGTCGTCTTATCGATACAATGCACATCGAATGCATGTCCGTCCGGTAAGGCATCTATGGTTTCCTGGGTGGTGATAGTCTGGCGCTGCTTGGCCAGCGCTACCATGCGGGCGGCCACATTAACGGCATCGCCAAAGACATCGCCGCCTTCAATGATGACCGGTCCGTATTGAATACCAATATAAATATTGGCAGATGTAAAATCGGGGTTGTCCATGGGAGGCATGTCCTCGAGCGCCTGGTGCATGTCTTTGGCCGCCTCCAGGGCTGCTAGAGCAGTGGGGAAAACGCACATAATTTCGTCGCCGATCTCCTTGATCACTTTACCTTTATAATGCTGGGTCACTTTTCGGAGCAAAGAGAGGCATGAATCGATAAGATTCTTGGCGTCTTTATTACCCAGGACTTCATATATTTGTGTGCTTTTAGCTACGTCAGCAAATAAAATTGCGAGGGTACCGGTCTTTCTCGTCATAATCCACGTCCGTAATTATAGACTTCAAGAAATGTTTTTGTACAAGTAATTCTTGCTCTTTTTCAAGATTTAAAATACTGATTTTCTTTGACTAAGGCCTCAAACCTTGCAAACAATTGCACTGGTATTATCCTTGCCGCCGGCTTCTTTGGCAGCATCAACCAACTGTTTAGCGATATCATCGACATTGTCTCCTGCCTTCAGTATCTCTGCGATATGATCATCCGTAATCATATCGGAAAGACCGTCGCTGCACAGAATGTAGATATCATTCGGCTGACCTTTTCCCCAGCCGATATCTGCCGATGTAGCGGCATTGGGTCCGATAGCCCTTGTAATTATGTTTTTAGTCGGTTCTGTGCCCTGTCGCCCTTCTTTAACCCATTTCGCATAGGCAGAATGATCGGATGTAAGACACTCCAGATTAGAGTTTCTCCAGCGGTAAATGCGGCTGTCTCCAACGTGGAACCACAGCATGTAGTCTTCTTCCTTGACCGCAACCAAACCGACAACAGTTGTGCCCATAAACCGCTTGAGTTGAGCTTCCTGGTTGCGGGCGTACAATATAGAATTGGCTTCGTCGACAGCCTCCGCAGCCAAAGTGGAAAAACATACGACTTCAGCCGGAACACCTTCAACTTTTGTTATGTCCATAAGTTTTTCCTGAACAACTTCCGGCTGAAGGTATTCCTGAATGAC
>JAQBHK010000286.1:0-8358 GCA_032127815.1 Desulfobacterales bacterium | reverse complement strand
CTCGATGCTCTGCATCGGGGTTAATAAGATAAAAATTCATTTTGATACCTCGCAGCTCTGCTGCGGGGTAGTTCATTTTCGGATCTTCTGGAATATTTTTATAAATTTCTTTTTCAAGTTTATCGTTTGTTTTTTTATCTGGACAAACAATAAGAAGATGATCACACTTATCAGGGATTGTCTTTCTTATCAGTTTAGTATATATTTTTGATGATGATCCGGTCAAGTTGAGATATCGCCGGTTGAGACGGTGGGGTGTTTGCATTAGTGATCACTTTCAGGTGGTATATTATGGAAGATTTTGTGATAGAGATAGCCGACAAACAGAGGTTCCGTAAGGATGTTCTCTTGTTTTCCGAAAGAGATTTGCTTGAATCAAAGAATGAGGCGGGCGACAGTCCTGTCACACCGCTTATTGTTAAGACCATTGAGCAAAAAGCAAAAGAGAAAGGCTACCGCGTTGTCAGTGAAAAAAGCGAACTTTTCCGCATGGCAAAAGAAATTTTGGTCAAACGAGTTGGTTCTGCTTCTATTGCCGGTCAGATAATTGAAGGTAAATTGTCTTATGTTGCCATGCCGTCGGAAGCCATGAAGCTTCCATTATATTTGATTCAATACAACAATCCCCTGGAAGAAATAGAACAACTAACAGCATCAATTAGAAAAGCCGGGAATATCCCTATTGTATGGAGCAAAGCACGGGGGCTGATGATCGACCATCTTTCCAAACTTTATCCTTTGTTTGAAAACGTTAACATGGCTGATCTTAACGATCCCGCCGAAGTGATTAAATTCATCATCCGCAGGCCCCGGGAACGCCTGGTGTATATTTTTGAGGACTTCCATCATTTTATCGGGGACAAGGATGTTGTTAACCCGGGTGTCGGGGAAATTCGCGCTCTGTTAAAGGATCTGTACCGCAATTTAAAGGGCAGGGGCGAAAGTGTATATCTGTTTGTGCCTTCTACGTATGAACCGCCCCCTGAGCTTCAACCGTTTTTTGACCTATCACTTAAAAGGCCGAAACAAGTAAAGGGGTATTTGGATAAGTTTGGCCGGTTATTGACGGACCCCGCAAATATTGCACGGACAAAACCGGTAATAGGGGTAGATCATATAATCAACCGGCTGATCCAGGTGTTGGCTCAGATGGAAGCCAATAACCCTCTGCTTGTAGGCCAGCCGGGTGTGGGCAAAACTTCGGTGGTGGACGGACTGGCCAAGGCATTGTATAACGGCAGGGTTGCACCCAGCCTGAAAGGCAAAATGCTGTATTCACTTTCTTTGAATAGTCTCATCGCCGGTACCAGATACCGGGGAGATTTCGAGGAGCGCTTTGAAGGTTTAATGGAAGAGGTGCTCCAAAATAAAGATAGAATCATTATTTTTATAGATGAGATCCATACACTCATGGATGCCGGTTCGTCTGAAGGGGCCGTGGGGGCCGGAGATATTTTAAAACCCCTGCTTGCCAAGGGTCAGTTTCCCTGCATCGGGGCCACAACTTTGGAGGGGGCCAAATACTTGTCCAAGGATCCCGCGCTGGCAAGAAGGTTCAAGAAAATAATGGTAAAAGCGCCGTCAATAGATGAAGCGGTGAAAATCCTAAAAGGTATCTCCGGCAGTTTTGAAAAACATCATCGCTTAAAAATAGAAGATGATGCCCTGGTGGCCGCAGTTGAGCTGAGTGAAATACATATTGCCGATGAATATCTTCCAGGCAAGGCTGTGTCCCTTGTTGACGGAGCTTCGGCATATTGCGGCATGCAAGGCAAGAAGAGCGTCACCAAAGAAGATATAATCGCGGAAATAGAGCGTTTGAAAAATACATAAAGAATCAAAAAATTAGCAGAATTCCTTACAGTCGCGCGAAACACTGCCGCAAGGCAGAAGATCTCCTGCAAGAAGCTTGATGGAGCGTAGCGGAAATCCCGCGTAGCGGGGCTGCAGGGAATCTTCAATCAGAATCATTCAACTAATCATTGCACCATTCTATTTGTTTCGCTACTCCTATTTAGGTGAACCCCTATGTCCCGGCTTCTGAGTTGTAAAGCGTCAGAGCAATTTCTTTAATATCTATGCAAAACTTAGATTCGGGAGCTTCAAGCATTATAGGCGTTAAATGCGCCAGGGCATTTCTGACTGCTTGATCCTCGCGTATCGCCATTGTGACACTGCTTTCAACGCTTAAATATTGGCGCATGAGTTTACGGATAGTCTCTCCGGCCTTGGCATCATTTTCCGTCTGGACTCTGTTGACAACCACGATGGGTTTAAAGCGCCAAAGGATCTTTTTTACACCCTTTGCCACGGCTGCATCTATTTTGCGGGCTTCTTGCAAAAAGCCTGCCATCGTCTTTAGGTGAGGATGATCATCCGTCTGTTTTGCTTTTTCCAACAGCTCGAGAAGCTCGGGACACTTTGCGCGTTTGAAATAAAATGTGAGCCGCCTGAAGATAAGGGTCTTTATAAAACTGTAGCAGTTCAACAGGGAATTAACGTCAGGAGTTGTCACCAGAAGCCCGTTTTGCGCAATAATTAAAAAATCGATAACATTATAAGATGCACCGGCTCCCAAATCTAAAAGAACAAAATCGCTTTCCAGAGTCGCAAGATTACGGATTAATTTGACCTTCTTTTGATAATGCAAATTGGCTATTCCGGGAACATCACCTCCGCATATGATCCTTAGATTACTTACGTCTGTGTCCTGAACAATATCAGCAAGGTTTTTAACCTTGTTTAGAATATAATCGTCGAGAGTGTATTTAGACGTAGTCAGACCAAAGGTAGTGTGCAGGTTGGATGCTCCCAGATCAAGGTCGACAACGATTACCTTTTTCCCCAGCTTTGATAAGGCAATGGCAAGATTAGCTGAGATAATAGTTTTGCCTACTCCCCCCTTGGGCCCTACGATGGCCACATTTTGTTTTTTTTTATCCATTCAGTCCAATTTCAAGAACTGTTTCAAATCGTTTTCAAGACGGTCTTGCTTATTTTCTTTGATGCTGTTTTTCGCCGGCAAGCTTTCCTTGACTTTTGAAACAATGAGTTCGGGATCGAGCGGATCGGCAAGGCACAACTCTGCATGCACACCCGGTCCTTTGAATGTGCTGATGACGGATGGGATTCCAAGCACAATAAAAATTAGGCCTTGAAGTGTTCGGCACAAGTTTAGCAGAAAATCTATTTCACCTGCCAGAGAGTCTTTTGTATCAAGAATTGCAACAGTTGGGGTATGCGTTGAAATTGCATCTCGAGTATCGAGGATGCTGCCGGCCCACAAAGCCTTTATTCCGTGACGCTGCAAAATGTCATTAATTATCCCACCCCGGAGCTTATCTACTGAAAAGATGACCACCGAGTGTGACATTTAACTATTTACCAGCCTCGGTAATCGCCATGATCAGCGCACCTTTGGCCGTTGTATTAAGTGGGTCTTCAGCTATGCGCACGGAAGAGATTTCAACGGGGAGACTGGTATTATTAAGTACCTTCTCAAACTTTGCCTGCAAACCAGTTGGCATGGCGCTGCCTCCGCTCAGCACAATAGGGATCGGCGTTGAGATCTTAGGCACCTTGTCGGTGGATGTAAGCACGCGTTGCAAGCTTGCAAGCAGTTTAAGGATGAGGTCATCGTAAAAGATATGCAGTGCCGTTGATATCCGATCGGTAGGATTTCCTGCAAGATCCAATTCCGTTTCTTTTACCGATTTTATTTTTGTAGCCGGTTCGCCCACAGCCATTCCACTCATCGAGTCGATATAATCGCCGGCGATCTGGAGACTGTAAGTGATGACAGGATAAGAGAGGTATGACAGGCAAACGTTGCACATTCCGCCCCCCATGCTAATTCCTATGCCGGTATAATCTTCCTCTGTCAGTTCCGAGATACAAGTTGCCATTCCCTCATTGATGGATATGGGGGAATATCCTAAACTTCCCAGAAAGCTTTTGACCACCGACTCATGGTACACTACCGACCCTGTTCCTTTTAGCGGTTCACCGGGAATGGCAAAGCACAAGGTTTCGCCAAAATTTTTTGGTTTTTTGATAACCGAGCTTGCAATAGCTTCAATGATGCGGGTGCTCTCTTTCTCATCCGCACTCAAAAACCCGTTTTTCATTGGCCGTTTTGTATTCGTATTGAACATATTTGCAAAACTATCGGCGGAATAACCAAAAATGTAAAACAGACCTTCCGACTCATAAAACATGACCTTGTTGTTGGAAAGTATGTGTTCGGCAAATTTGGACTTGGGAACCGTAAAGAAAGCATTCAACTGTTTGACAGCCTCAATATGAGTGCCTTTGCTTTGGGCGACGACGATATGACTGGTTCCTACGTCCAGACCGACCTGCGAGGCAGGGCTGTCTGCTGGTTCCCCCGGTTTCTTTTCGGTGGAGACAATGGGTTTTTCAGGAGTTTCCGATGTTTTTTCTTGCTGGTTGGTATCTGCGAAAACATCCGGGCCCATCGAGGTGGTGTCTGCAGTTACAACTTTTTGACTCTTTAGCGCTTCCAAACGCTCATGCAGATCTTTGGTGATTTCCATTTTATTTCTCCTTGAAAAAGAATTAATAATGCGAAAACTTTACCGCTTCATTGCTAACAGGTCTATGGTTTTGATAGACTGCTATTTTTTGATCCAAAGTCTGTGAAATCCTATCGGCAATGGAATAATGAAATGCCCAAATAGTTGAATATTTAATAGAATAAAGAGATTAATAAAACTACATAGAAGTTTTAGAGTTTTAGAATTATCACACAAAATGATTTAATGTCAACTGGGGTAAACGGTTTATTTTTAAGGTAGGAAATTTATACTCCAAACCGCAACCGGTCACCAAACAGTAACAACGTCCAGCTTAAAGCGGGAGACTCCCTAAAATCGTGCAGCGATTTTAGGGAGTAAAAGAAAAATACTTGTTAAATCAAGATATTTTTGATAATAAAATTAAATTACGTTTTTATCCAAGTATTTGAGATTTTAGGATGACAGATAAAAAACGCATCGACAAAAACTCGTTTCTTGATGATTTCATCGAAGATGATTCACCTTTTGATGATCACATCGAAGAGAATCCACCTTTTGATAATTCCGTGGAAAAGGATTCATCTTTTCATGATCCCATCAAAAAGCAACCCCTTTTTCAAAAGAAATCTCTCGAAAGAGGAGGGCAAAAGCTACTTTTCTTCGTGGTCTGCCTTTTGTTGGCCGGCTTGGCCGTCCCTTCGGTGCTGATCTATTTATTCAAAGCGCCTCAACCGGAGCAACATCTGCTCATTTTTGGCGTTTCGTATTATAAGCTTTTATTTATCTTTTTTTTAGGTGCATCCCTTATTGCGTATGCATCCGTCTTTTTCTTAAAGGCCAAGCTCCCGACGATCCTGCTGGTTTTTTTGCTATCTCTGTTCTGCTGTTTTCCTCTTGTTGTCGGTCTCCAAAAAAATCTGACGTTAACCCAGGCGATCATCGAGATCCCCTTTTTCTCAAACTGGCCTTTTTTCTTGCACCCTGCTTATATCCTGATAGAATTTCTGATCCCTGCCGGGATAGTTATATATCTATTGTTACAAATAAAAAGCATCTTTTCCAGGAAGCAACATACTTATGCCTTTTTTTGTGCTGCGTCTTATCTGGGAATTGCCGCTTTTTTGGGATTTTCAACCTTAACTCAGGCCGGGCAACCAAATATAGCCGACCTTTTCAGACGCGTGCAAGGGAATACCGAACAGCTTTTTCCCGGAAGCGATGAGGCTCCTGTCAGGACTAGTATTCCCGTACTCCAGGCTACAAACGGTCATGCTCAACAGCGTGCAAATCAGGACCCAACGCCGCTGCCCGTATCCGCAGAAGAAGATCTGACGGTCAAGGTTGAGTTTAACCGTGAATTTAAGCGCGTATCCGAGAAACTGGACCATATTCTCGAAGCGCTTGCACACAGAAATACTGCTTCCCCCACGTCTCCAAACATCCAAATCAAAGCCACCGCTGCAGTTGAGAAACCACCAAGTCCCGGTGCCCGGCAGGAGATAAAAACTCCAACCGCCGAGCCCCAAATCGCCCGGACCCATGCAGAAAAATTAAGCCTGGAATTGCAGCAAATATCCACAAAGCTAACCCATTTTGCCAATGAGCTTTCAGGCATTCAGACCCTTTTGTCGCAACGACTGGAGCGTTATCCCAAAACACCGGATGCAGCCAAAGAACCGCAAGACATTGAGCCCCAGCCGGAGGAAAGAGTGGATGACAGGCCTCAAGCCGAGAAAATCTCAGCAGAGGAGATTAGCCGGAGACTAGGCCTGTTATCAGCCAAGGTGGAAAAGATTTGGGAAATGCTGACTTATGAAGAGATCCTTCCCAAAGAGGCGGCCGAGACTAAAAACTAATAAACCGCATTCCTTCCGATGATTGCAGTATTGCAACCAGTTGCACCCTTCAGACTTCATTTATGCAGCCCACTCGACAGCAACCTCCCCCATGCCGTGTTTTTATAACTATCTGTAATTAATAATATCATCAATAAAATAGCCTTTATCTGAATGCTTGGCATGCTCCTTGCGGCATTGGGGTTGAGAGGAGGCGAGTCCAATGAAAATTGCGATTCCACTTTTTGGCAGCCGAATTTCTCCCCGTTTTGACTGTGCCCAAAAATTTCTTCTGAGCATAGTCAAAAACGATGCAGTGATTGAGCGACACGAACTGCCGGCAGATGGCCTGCCGGCAGATGGCCTGCCGGCTCTGGTAAGAGTCGGAAAGCTTCTGGAATTAGGTGTCGATACTATGATCTGTGGCGGAATCGACAGATTTTCCGACCAAAAGTTGCGCCGCCACGGTATCAAAATTTACGCCTGGGTGACGGGTGAAGTGGAAGACGCTCTAAATTGTTTCCTGAGAGGAGAGCTGGAAGCGCGCATTATGGTAGGTTCCGGCGGCCGCCGCTGCGGGAGGTGGAGATTTAAGAAAGAGTCTTGGGGCGACGGCCATGGGGGCAGAGGCAAGCGGCGCGGGAACAGTGGAGGCCAAGGTAGGGAATCAAGACGTGGTCGGAGTATATATTGAAAGCAAATGAAACAACGATACACCGAAAGGAGGTGAACAACATGCCAAGATTAGATAAAAGCGGACCAATCGGTTATGGTCCAAAAACCGGCAGAGGCTTGGGTTCTTGTGAGGGTTTTCAGGATTCAGGTGATCCGAATATTCCCGGCCGGGGCTTTGGAAGAGGCTACGGCGGTGCCGGAGGAGGCGGCCGTCGCGGTTTCGGAAGGAGTATGGGTTTAGGTCGTCGGGCCCGGCGCGGCCGTTTTGATGTGCAGCCAACCCGGCAAGAGGAGCGCAGTTCCCTTGAAAGCCAAGCGGAAGTGCTTCAAAATCAACTCAATGCGGTCAAGCCGCGGCTTGATGAACTTGGATCTTAAGAACCATAAGTGAGCGCCAAACTGAAAGGTGCCGGGGAAGGAGATCTAAGGCAAGCGCTCCTTCCCTCACAACCCTTTTCATTACCTCGGTTCATGTGCAGGCGTTTCATGAGTTCAAAAGGCAGGAGGTATCAAATGTCAAAATATAAAAGGTATATTATGATGGGTGTGTCGACAATACTGCTTCCTTTGGCCAAAAAGGCGCTATCTAAGATAATGCGCAGGTACACGGAAGAATCGGAACACGATTCAGCCTCTGAAGAGAATGAAAAGTTCACTCACACTCGCCGAGCCTATGAGAAGAGGGCATAATAGCGGCAGGAGGAAACCATGGGAGCCCTGGAAGATTTAACTAAAGAAACCCTGCCTAAAATGGCGCTTGCGTTTTTCACCGTTGCCGCAACCAAGCTGCTGTCAAAAGATTCGATAAAATCGGCCGTCAGGGGCCGCGCAAGAAAGCTTATTACCGGAAGCGCAGAAAAGCCGTACCAGGATGTTGAAGCTGTGGAAGGATATGTTGATAAGATAATGGATATCTTTGGCAGCAAAGGCATATCTGTGAAAAATATCGGTATTGACGGGCCCCCGGGAAGCGGGAAAAGCACCTTAGGGAGGAGCCTTGCAAAACGCACGGGACTTAAATGGAGGACCTTATATGTGAAAGATATGAGAGAGCCCTATTATTTCATGCCTGGCCGCATCTATGAAAACATACGCCTATTCAGAACCCAAAATATCGACAATTTTGACGTAATCATATATATTGATTGTCAGGCAGAAGATGCGCAACGCCGGGTGGTAGAAAGGGACAGAAATGCGGCCCTGGCCGATTATGTAGATTTTGAAAAGCTAAAAAAGATCGGAGACGCTGCCTTTGAAATGGCTGATGGAGAAGAAATTATGGTCCCGATGAGCCCTGTCAGAATTAAAAT
>JAQBHK010000285.1:0-4250 GCA_032127815.1 Desulfobacterales bacterium | reverse complement strand
GCGGGCACTCTTCCCCGCAGCCCATGGTTATTATCTCGTCCGGTTGCAGTACCGATATGGTCGCCTCCAGGGAGCGGGGTTGACGGTAGGCCATGTCGACACCCTTTTCCTGCATGACTTCAACCATGACCGGGTTGATTTTGTCGGTCGGGATGCTGCCGCCTGTCATTACATCCAGTTTGTCGCCCCCCATAAGTTGGGCAAAGGCACCGGCCATCTGGCTGCGGCAGGCGTTTTCGCGGCAGGCGAACAGAACCTTTTTGCGGTTTTGCAACGGTTTCAAAAGATCGGCGACAGCTTTCTCTACATCTTTTATGACGGCCGGATGTTTTTCCATATCACCCGGTTCTTCGATCTGCCAGTATGTCAGGCTGCCGTTATAGCCGGCTCCGACGGCATCGAAGAAGTATTGGGCCGTCAGGTGAACGCCTTCGAAAAGATTTTTCCCTCTGGTGGCGCCGAGGGAGAGCATAAAGCCACGCCGATAGTTTCTGGCCGGGTCGGTTAGGTTCAATTTATATTTTCGGGACCAGAGCGCCTGACTTCTATCAATCAGCGCCTTTATCTGGGCGGTAACGTTGTAAAAATAAATGGGCGAGGCCATCAGGATCACATCGGCCTCGCGCAGCAAAGGATAGATCTCAGGTTTCATATCATCGTCTTGAGTGATGCAGAAACCTTTCTTTTCGCAGAATCCACAACCCAGGCACGGGCGAATATGCTTTTTAGGTACTTGAACAACATGCGTCCGGGCTCCCAATCTTTCGGCTACGCGCAAGCATTCCGAAAGCAGGAAGTTTGTATTACCCTTTTTTCTGGGGCTTCCCTGTAATCCCAGTACAAACATAAAAAACACCCCCGAATAGAACATCCGGTTTGCATGGCTTCAAGGCGTCTCCGGCCGGCCAATAAAAACCGGGCTAAGCCCCGGCATCAAATGAACATTTGGTGAAGTCAATTTGCTGATTGCAAGCGTGGCAATTATGGACTTTATCGAATTCGTCTGAAAATATCTCAACATCCGCGCCACAGTTGTCGCATTTGCACATAAACGACTGTAACGTCTTAAACGTTTCAAAACCAGGGCAATGTTTTGGTGTAGTCATACTCGCTCTCCTTTTTTTAAGTCAGTTCAGGGTTCCAGTTTCCGGGCGATTTCACGCCCGTAATCCTGTGCCATTTTAAGGCCGCCGCCGAGCGAGGTTGATTTCAACCTTAAGGGATCGCCGGTCATAGCCATTTTAAATATATTCTTCATGGTATTGAAAATACGGTCACAAGCTTCTCCGCTCCAGCCGAAAGCGCCGAAAGCGCCGCCGACTTTGGCTTCAAGGTTTGCTTTTTCAGCAAGAAAGAGCAGAGTTTTCATCGCCTGCATCATATCTCCGTGGTAAGTGGCGGACCCCAAGATAACAGCATCATAGCCTTGCAGGTCGGCTTCCTTGCTTATGTCTTTGACGTTTTTTACCGTGGCATCAATGCCGGAAAACCTGAGACCTTCGGCGATCAATTCACCGATCCTCTGAGTCTCTCCTGCTCTTGTTGCGTAGACAATCAGTGCTTTCGCCATGCTATTTCCCCTTTTTCCCTATTCTTTGGTCAACTCCTTGTGCGGCACAGTCCGGAGTATAACAGGTGGCGTCAAGAAATTCGCATTTTTGTTTACAGGACGGGCACTGGTCCGGTGGCGCATCCGTTTCCAGAGCATAACCACAGTTGCTGCATTTCCAACTAGCCATAAGATCACCTCCTTTATTATGATGGATGAATACCCAAAAAGTCAAATGCTTGATGGCGTCGTAAAAAGTTCCAATTCAGGTTATGCCTTCCAATGGCCGTGCAAGTTACAGTATTCCCTGGCAGTTACATCTTCGGCATCTACTGTAAACGTTGCTTCAGGAGCTTCACCCGGATTCAGGAATTGTCGGAAAGACTTGCCGCCGGCGATGATTTCGATCCATTCGATATAGTGCTTTGCTTCCATGGGATGGGCAACGCTCCCGACCTTGACTTTAATTCCGTCCGAGGTTTTTTCCACTACCGGAACATGCTTTTCCTTGGCGGCATCGACGGTATTTTCAGCCAGCAGCTTCATGGGCTCTCCGCAGCATACAAGTTCGCCCCCTCCGCCATGAAGAACTTCAACTATATTTCCGCAGGAATCGCATTTATAGACTTCTAATCTTTCTGCCATTTTTAATTACCTCCTTTTTGCAAGTGGTTTGTATAAATATAAATTACCAGTTTTCTCCCAGCAGTTCAAAATGGGCCCGGGGATGAACACAGGCCGGGCATTCATCCAAAGCTTCATTGCCTTTATGGAGATAGCCGCAGTTGCGGCAGCGCCAGACAACTTCTTCATCCCGTTTGAAAACCCGGCCGGCTTCGATATTGGCCGCCAGGTCAACATATCTTTTTTCATGCTGCTTTTCAGCAACTGCAATCGCTTCAAATACCGAGGCAATGGTTTCAAAGCCTTCTTCACGAGCTGTTTTGGCAAATCCGGGGTACATCTCCGCCTGCTCGTGATGTTCACCGGCGGCGGCATCTTTAAGGTTTTCAAGAGTTGTACCGATCAGGCCGGCAGGAAACGCTCCGGTGATTTCAACCTCGCCGCCTTCCAGGAATTTGAAAAATCTTTTGGCATGCTCCTTTTCCTGGTTGGCGGTCTCTTCGAATATCGATGCAATTTGCACATATCCGTCCTTTTTAGCCTGGCCGGCAAAATAAGTATAACGATTCCTGGCCTGCGATTCGCCTGCAAAGGCAGTTAACAGGTTGATCTCAGTCTGTGTTCCTTTTAAACTTTTCACGTTTTTCCTCCTAAATCTTTATTTTGGTTGATTATTATTTCCCTGATTGATGAATTCGCAAAAAGTCGCATTCATCACGTTTAACTTTTTACTTTGCACGGAGCTGTAAAGAATCCTGGCCCAAAGGACCAAGCTTTGATTTCACCCCATAGGGGTGTACCTATCTCACATATAGTAAATTAAATTCCAAATTCCAAATATCAAATATCAATCAAATAACAATGACCGAAATTCAAAAATCCAAACAATGTCTCGGCCTGGAAGGTTTGGTCAAGAGCAGCGCAGGCGCTCGCGCCGCGTGTTGAATATTGGAATTTGAAATTTATTTGTAATTTGGTGCTTGGAATTTGTGATTTTAGACACAAAACTCATATGCAGAGCCAAACATCTCTTATCTGGCCCAAAGAACCAGGTTTTTCAGGACCAAATAAGAGATGGGAAACGCAAAAAAGGAGTTTTTGATTTGAAGCGTCTGTTTAAAGTTATCCCGGAAAATGTGCTGGCAACTCTTGTTCTACGCTGTTTCGGATTTTTTAAAATTCCATTATTGTTTTTTGTAAAACCTTCCGTCGTTGAACTATCTGATAAGAAAGTTGTGGTGAAGATCCCTCTGCGCCGGAGGACGAGAAACCATCTGGGTTCCATGTACTTTGGCGCTCTTTCGATCGGAGCTGATTGTGCCGCAGGGCTGATTGCCATGCGGCTGATACAAAAAAGCTCTCAGAATATATCTTTAGTTTTTAAAAGCATGGACGCAGAGTTTCTCAAGCGTGCCGAGGGCGATGTATATTTTATCTGTGAACAAGGTGGCGAAATTGCCCATTTAGTTGCTGCCGCCATCGGTTCAACCGACAGAGTAGAAACTTTGGTTCACGTTGCGGCTAAGGTTCCCGACAAGTTTGGAGAAGAACCGGTAGCCAGGTTTAGCTTGGTACTGTCTCTCAAAAAAAGGTAAAAGAAAGTGTCGGTGCCAATGGATTCCTTAAAAACAGATTTTACAAAGCAGTTTGATGTAAAATATCCTATCATTTGTGCCCCCATGTTTCTGGTGAGTTCGGTTAAAATGGTGGTTAGCGCCAGTGAGGCCGGAGGAGTGGGAACCTTTCCAGCCCTGAATTTCCGTCCCATTGAAAAATATTGTCAAGCCATAAAAGAGATAAAGACTCAGACGGCAAAACCTTTTGGGATCAATATTATCGTTCAAAAGTCCAATAAATATCAGTATAAACAGATCGAGCATGCGCTCGATGAGCAGGTTCCCTTAATCATTACTTCTTTAGGAAATCCAAAGGAGGTGATTCGGCTGTCGCATCAAACGGGAACCAAGGTTTATTGTGATGTAGTGGGGTTTGAGCATGCCAAAAAGGTCGCTGATCTGGGAGCTGACGGGCTCATTGCCGTGGGATTTGGTGCCGGTGGTCATGCCGGAGATATTTC
>JAQBHK010000284.1:0-3278 GCA_032127815.1 Desulfobacterales bacterium | reverse complement strand
CCTGAACCTTTGAACCCGTGAACGGTTACCGGTTAATTCACTTCTTCCACCGGGAGGATAATGGTTTGATTAGTCCCTTTTATTCCAATCACAACCCGGGCCGGAGAAATACTGTTGACAATGTATCCTCCCGGGTTCAACTCCTCACCAACCACATATTCGATACCGTTAATGACAGCCAGCCTGCTATCGCCCATTTCCATGAAGCCGGAATAAATGAAGTTCACATTAAGAGCAGAGGCCTCGACACGTTCCTGCTTGAGCTGGGATTCCAACGGCAACTCGCCTCGCAAAAAAGGGTCCCCGGCCCATTCTCTTTTAGCCATAGCGATGATATGCTTATCGGTTTGTGAAATATCTTTCTTTTTCAATCTTACAGCAATATCGGTTACGAACTTGTTTAATTTCTCTCCCTTTTTTTCAGGACGTTCAATGCCGGTACCAGATGGCTTGGTAGAAGAAAAATAATAACCGCCATATAATAAAACGGACAGGATCATCAAAGAAAGAATTATTTTTTCTCGTTTCGCCATTTCAAGTCACGTTTCACTTTTTACGAATTAATCATTCTCGTGCCAAAAAAATTTTAAAACTGATTTCTTTAGAGTCTTGAACTGAACGTATCTGAATGCGTTCAATATGCTCCAGATACGGCAGCTCTCCTAAATGAAGCATGAAATTTCGCAAATCCAAAAATTCCCCTTTGACGGTAAGGTTCAATTTCAAATACTCTGATCCGCCGATTAATGCGTCAACATCCGGTATAATTTCCTTGAGTATGAGATTGCTTTTTTGAGCAATTTCATTAAAAATCGACGAAATTTTTGCGGTTTCATTATGCATCAGTTTTGTTTTCTTTGGGAACGGCAGGCTCTCTGTATCTTTAACACGCGTTTTTTTCAAAAGATTTTGAAAAATCGGATAGAGTATCTTCTGTTCTTCGATACGCACCTTCAACTTCTTGATATCCAGATCGGCTTCGGCCAAAGAAATATGTTGAGGATAAATTACCAGAAGGAAAAAAAACAAGAGCACGCACAAGCACATTAAGAAAAAAATGATGCTTTGTATTGAAAGTTTGGAGATTTTTAATCGTTTTAAAAGCATGGCATCAAATAAATAGTTAAAAGCATCTAAAATTGATGGGTTCTGTCAATTTCCAATTAGTTCCAGTTGCGCTGTATACCGTAGAACCTCTTGACCTTCAAAAAGAACATAATCCTTTTTATTAATAGTGGCCCGGCTGAACATCGGTGAGTTTTTCAGCTTAACCAGGTACCCTGCTAATGAGGCTTCAAAGGTCAGGCGGTCACCCAAAATGATACCTTCAATCTTTAAAAGCTTCTTTTGACCTTGGCTCTCTTTTAAGGATGAATATCCTTTGGGCCCGCTCAAATCGGCAGTAATACTTGCCAAACGAATCTCTGAAGGCGTTATTTCTGTTATTTCACTGATTACCGCCATCATTAAATACTTCGCGACAAAAGCCTCTGCGGTATCGATATTGCGCTTAGTTTTGGCCACCATGCTAATTATAAGGTTTTGATCAACAACGGGATTGTATTGTTCCATCTGTTGTTGAAGCTGGGCTATGCCGGCCTTTTTCCGGTCTAAAACGGTGCTCTGCCAAATAGAGAAACCTATGGTTATCATTATCAAAAGCAGGCAACCACCGAACACCAAGCGTTTAACAAGCATCTTTAAGGCAAATTTTTCTTTATCTTTGTATGTGAAGATAAAATTTGGTGTATGAGTATTATTGGAAAGCGCCAGGCCGAACGCCGGCACAAAACTCCATCTCTCTGATTCTGATTCAGGTGCGGAAAAATCGCCTGAGGAATATGACCCGGGAACAAAGGGGTCAATATTCTCAGTCGCAAGGTTCAGTTGATCGCTGATATAATTAACTATGCTCCGGTTGGGACTTATTTGACCTGAAACATAAATTTTTCTCACATGCTCATCGCCAAAATTCAAATAATAATGTCGAATAGTCCTTTCTATTTGACGGGTGACCCTGTCCAAAGCGGGTAGGATCATCCTGAATACATTCTCGGAGTTGGAATCAAGCACCTTTAGTTTTTCGGACAACGGCAAGGTATTATCGATTAAACCAAATAAAAGCTCATGAGCTTTATCCATGTCCCCGTTATAATTCTCATCAAAGTTTTCGAGCAAAGCCGTTTCATCACTACTATCCAGCGGTCGGGACTGCTCCGATAGCTCTGGTTGATTCCGGCCGATTTCTTCCCTAATGGCCTCGAGCATGCTTTTAATTCCGGCCTTAATGTCGCGCGACAAGACCAAGTTGCCTTTAGAAAATATAGCGATACGTGACCAATCACTCCCGACGAAAAGGGAGCACACATTATTTCCGTCTTCAATCCATCTGGTTCTAAAAAGATTCTGGAGAGCAAACGGGACCATCGATATGCCCGTCAGGGGATAACCGCTTTGGGAAAAAATGCTGGATAGTTCATCAATCTCCCGCTTCGGAGCGCTGTAAGCCATAACCTCTATTTTGGCAATACCATCTTCGATGATGTCGCCCAAAACATCGTAATCAAAGACTTCATTTTGCTCGTTAAAAGAGATGTCTTTTTTGTATGTCCAGTAAACAGCATTTGAAATTTGTTTCTTAGACACTTTCGGAATTCGCAAATAACGTGTCTCTACATTGGCCGACGAGATGGTACTCCAAATTTCATATTGTTTTGAAGTATCACAAATGGTTGTCAATGCAGACTTAAGCAAAGGCAGGAATCGGGGATTGCTTTTATTAATTGAAGGGTCAAAAGGTGTATGTGAATAGTTCAGCAGCTCCCCTGCTTGTTCACCAAACTGGCCGATTTTTACCAGTCTCAAGTCTTGACTGCTGATATCTACTCCTACGACAATCTTTTTTTTGAGAGTGAATGCCTTCAAAAAAGAGGCTTTCATGCCTCCAGTGTAATAAGGGGATGGAGAGAGAACAGGTAAGCCGGAACCTTTAACGCTCTTGCCGCGAATCAGGTCCAGGAGTTTTTCTGTTGATGAAATCTCATCAAATTTTGTCAAATCTGTTCTCCGTTATAAATGTCCTGTTTCTGAAAACCCAGATACCTTAAATATCCATTTTAACCAAGAAAACATATAGTTTGTCAAGAATTAAGGTGCTTAATCGCAAATAATGAATCCACTTGCACAATCAAAAAAAGCAAAGTATTGTTGTTCAGTTTCATAAAACATAATAAAGTCAACTTTTAAAAATTTTGGATCATCTCCAAAAGAGTTGGAGT
>JAQBHK010000283.1:0-17179 GCA_032127815.1 Desulfobacterales bacterium | reverse complement strand
CTCGGCAGCGGACGGCTCGGCAGCGGACGGCTCGGCCGGAGGCGCCATCTCCACCGGGGGCTCGGCAGCGGACGGTTCTGCCGGAGGCGCCATCTCCACCGGGGGCTCGGCCGGCGGCGCCATATCTACCGGGGGCTCGGCAGCGGACGGCTCGGCCGGCGGTGCCATATCCACCGGGGGTTCTTCTCCGGGAAACTCCTCCGAGGGCACTTCCGGCTCTACAGCTTCAACCTCCGCTATTCCGACCAGCGGTGCAACCAGGGCTGCTGCCAAAGGTACTTTCGGAATCGGTACTTTTTTAACCGGAGGCTTGACATCCACCGCAGGCTTGACATCCACCGGCGGCTTCTCCACGGGCGGTTCAACGTGCGGCACTTCTTCAACAGGCGGTTCGGCCAATGGCTCTTCCACGGCAACCGACTCGGGAGCAGCCTCGGCAACACCCTCCAGAATAACAAGGGCCGCAAAAAATGATAGAATTCCTAAAGTCCTACTGGTCGACATTCGAAACGGCCGGCGCGGTTGCCGAACAGGCTGCTGTTGCCAGTGAAGAATGTCCAAAAGAAGATTGTGGAAAAACTCCGGTTTTTGCCGGAACAGACGACGCAGAACCTTGGGATGCCGAAACCGACGCTGGGCCAGTGGAGACATCAGTCGCAGCAGTTGCTGGGGCGACCGAGGCCGCGGTTTACGGAATTGACGGCGCAAAGGACGCCATGGCCCGATCCCCCGCAAGGCAGATGGCAACTGATATCGAAGCTGTCGGCTTCGGTAGCGGGGATGGGAATATCGATGAAGAAAAATTAACCAAAGGCTATGATAAAACGCCGGCCGCCGCCACATTCGGCGGCGTACAGATTTGGGATGTCGTGAACGGCGACGGGCATAAAAGAGTTGCCGTCCGGGCCGCCGGCGACGGCATCGTGGATGGGAATATTGGTGTATGGTGTCTAAGAGATGACTGTCAAAAAGCAGCGGTCTTGGCCGCACGCGGAGACGCAGATGCTGCGGGCGGCGGAAACGGCGCAGGGTAAAAGTAGCCGGTTTCAGGCCGGCGGCCTTTGTGTGCCGTTTTAATTCGCCGCTGTCGCCGATCACAGCGACCGGCGGTTCCGGCTGTTGCCTTAAATTCTCAAGAATCTCCCTTAACGTCCCGGCATCCAGCGTCTCAAAGCCTCCGCGGGGTATCGCCAGGCCCGCCGGATCGCCGGAGGGTGGTGTTTGGGTCACTGTGCCCGTATCCGGATCGGCTTCCTCTTTGCCGGGCATTGAAGTTCTTATGGCTTTGGCCTTTTTGGCCCGAAGGCTTGCTTGTTTCTCTTTTAAAGCCGCCAAGATCCGCCCGGCCTTATCCTTTCCGTGTTTTCTCGAAAAGCTGTTGAGAACCTGCTGGGCCCTCTCTTTTTCTCCCTTTTTGAGCAGGGATTCAATAATACGGGCGGTTTTTTTTATGTCTTCGTATTCGCCAGCCATCTGTCTTACCGTTTTTCAGCTGCAATGATATGAACCAGAAACACCGACCAGTACCTGGTGTGGTTTCTAAGTATCCAGGGGACCCGGGGCCGCTCCTGCAAAATTTTATATGAAAGTCCCATTCCCGGCAGCATCTTGCCCTCAAGGACCCGTTTTAAAGTTTCCGCTGCATCCAGACCATCTTTTTCAAGCCATTGATTCAACTCGCATATATCGGTTCGCCATTCGTAAGGAGTACCCAAAATAAGCCTCCCGCCGGATGCAAGCAGAGCGTCCATCTGACCCAGCAACACCAGAGGCAGCTTTACATTGTCCAACAGGTTCAAACCGGCGACAACATCAAAATCCCCGGCACTAAAAGGCGGATCAAGAGCGTCAGCGACAAGGAAAAAAACGTTGCACGGGAACTCAAAGAAGACCTCCGCAGCTTCAAAACAACTTCCGTGCATTTTACGCTCAAAGCTTTGATGTATATTTCTTTGAAGGCCGGCGGCATACGCAACAGCGTTAAAGTCCAGATCCATGCCCACGGAGAATTCGCTGAAACTTGCCAGCGCAAATGTGTAGCGTCCTACCGAACAACCCAGGTCCAGTGAACGTTTGTAATTACTGTTTTCCGCGGGTCGGCCGGCTTCTGTTAGGATGTCCCAGTACGTCCGCGGATCTGCCTGATGAGCCATGAAATCAGGCCTGTCGGGGGGAGTGCTGTAATGAAAATCGATGTATGAGTTCAGTCGGCTTTTGTCACGGAAATACCGGTGATCATTTTCTTTGAGGGATTCAAAATAGGCGTCCATTTCAGCAGATCTGCACTTGATATGGGAAAATGCATCTTTCTCCGTACGCCACCACGCTGTAAAATCTCTGAGCACGATGGGCACACCTTCTACAATCGGAAAGGTTTCCAAGCAGGTGTCATTGGTACATTCCAGGAATCCTTCAATAATAAAATCCCCCTCTGACCGAATCATCCGACCGGCTTTAAGGGGAAATTGCACAATTGTGTCCTCACCGGCCCGGCGGCACTTTGGGCAGATTAATTCCATCTGATCAAAAAGGTTTGCAAGCAAGTTTCAGCCCCCGACGATCACATCCGCACTGCCTTCAATTAATTTGCCGGAACTGCCGCAGTGTTGAACCTGATCGCCCATGCGATGGGCCGGCATATTATTGATCAAAACCGTAGCGCTGCCGGCGGCGGCTGTCCATGAATTGGGTCCGCAACAGGGGGCATGAATCCCTGGGTCTCCTTGTCGCAAAGCGGGTCTACTGTTAACCAGCACAGTCGGCGAACCCTGAACGGCCGGACCGGTTACCGGATGGGGGCAGGCAGGGCAGCCGTGGGCGTCCGCAGCTGCCTGTGATTTATCTCCCAATCTTCCTTGTCCCGGCATAATCACCTCCATCTCAATTAATTTTCACCATAGCCCCCTTAATAGTCACCTCTCCGGTGGCTTTAAGGGTCAAATTGCCGGTCACTTCCAAAACAAAATTCTTTGTGACTTTCTGAGTAAAGTCACCTGCGTTTTTGTGGGTTTCATCACCCTTGCTGATCGTCACGGTCCGATCGCCTTTTTTAACCGTTAAGGAATCATTCTCCTCCTTGATCGTAACACTGCGGTTTTTGGTAACCGTCACCGTCTGGTCGTTTTCCACCTCAATGACCATATCTTTTTGGGCGTGGAGATACAGTTCTTCGCTGTCTTTGGTGTCATCAAAACGGATCTCGTTTCCGGCAGTTCCCTGTTTGGTGGATATGGTTTTGAGGGTGCTTTTATTCTTATCGTCGGGCAAATTGTAGGGCACCGTTTGGGTGGCATTGTAGACCGTGCCGATGATGATCGGTTTGTCCGGGTCCCCCTCCAGAAAACTTACGATAACTTCCGTACCGATACGGGGAATAAATAGTGTGCCCCAGTTTTTACCGGCCCAAACCTGGGCCACCCGAACCCAACAGGAACTGTTCTCATCTTTTTTCCCTTCCTGATCCCAGTGAAACTGTACTTTGACCCTTCCGTACTGGTCCGTCCAAATTTCCTCTCCGGATTTACCCACAACTATGGCTGTCTGGGCTCCGTAAATTTTTGGCTTGGGGGTTATCGGGGAAGGCCTGAAGGAGATATCCGCAGGAAAGGCGTCGAAGGTATTGGTATATCGATTCTGGGTGGCCCAAATGGAGAGGGAACGCAAGACATACGACCCATTCATCTCCGCCCGTTCGTGGTTTTGCAAATCAAATTTAAATCCGGCAATAAATGTCCGGCAGAACCCCTGCCCTTTTAAAAGCTTTTGGGGCAATTCATAGCTTTCAATGCGCCTGTTGGCAATGGTTTCACCGTCGGCGGCGGTAGTAAATCCGCCCGGATACTCATATATCCTGAGATTCCCTTCCAGGGATCCGTCTACACTGGTGAGCAGGTCCGTATCGGGCGTTTCAAAGTTATAATCCTCTGCTCCGAACTTATTGGGAATCAACTGCTGCTCAAAGGAACAGCGGTCAATCAGTTTGTCCGTTGCCTGCTGGTTCTGAAAAACATGCCTTATACTAGCCGTCTCCAATCCCGGGCAGGCCTGATGGGCATCCGCATCATCTGCCAAAACAAGGGTGTGGGTATCTTGCGTATGCTCGAAAAAATAGAATATGCCCTCGTCCTCTATCAATCGGGAAATAAATTCAAAGGCGGTTTCCTGGTATTGGGTACAGTAAACTCGCTGTTGATAATTGCTGGAAGTCCGATCATCGAAATCCGTAAAACCCAGGTCTGAAAATACAGTGGCAATGATGTCCGGAACGGTCTGATTTTGAAAAATTCTGCTGTTTGACGTCAGGGTCAGATGCCAGAGCCAGGGGCGAATTTCCGCATAATAGGTGGTTATTTTACCGTCATAACCAGCCTGAATAAACCGAAACACGACCCCGTTTATATGGCGCTTGGTTCCATCATACTGCTTGATAACAATCACAATGTTTTTCCCTAAAATCATTGAAAA
The DNA here is from genome assembly GCA_032127815.1 of Desulfobacterales bacterium. Lineage (GTDB taxonomy): Bacteria > Desulfobacterota > Desulfobacteria > Desulfobacterales > UBA11574 > Desulfatibia_A. Next base: position 12,715 of record JAQBHK010000283.1, on the reverse strand, counting down.
ATCGATATTGTTATCATCAGTTTTCAGTACGAGTTTAAAATGGAAAAGTCCTGATATCTGCTCTATGCCTTCAACTTCATGCAAAAAAAACTTTCCGGTACTTTCATCCAGCGGCGTCAGCACATACAGCCAGGTTTCCTCACTCTCCGCGGCGTCTTCCTCTTCGGGTTCCTCATCTACCGCGGTCTCTGCATCATCTTCATCTTCCAGATCTTCCGGCGGTGCGTCCTCTTCAACCTCCTCTTGCGCCTCGGCCAACGCCTTCTGGCAGACTTCACAAAATGGTGCTCCGGTCTGGGAAGCCTGCTGCAGCGAATCCGCCTGATCTGCTGTGCGGGGCTCAGCCCTTTCATCCTCAGAATTTCCGTAATTTGGAGGATCCTCACTAACCATAACTTCCTCACTTTCAGCTTTTTATACTGAGCCGGACCATTACCTGAATCTTGCACTGGTCACGGCATAACCTTCGGTACCTGAACCAAACTGAATTTTTTTCAAATTGGCTCGTCCTTATGATCTTTTGACGTTACACCCTTCTTACCGGCGCTTGAAAATATTTAACCAGCGCTTTGATTTTCTTGGAGTTGTCCGTTTATTCAAGCGAATTCGAGCCAATTTCTGGGGATTGTCTGTATCTTCCGGTGTGTCGCCGGCGGTTTTCGGGTGGGAATCGGCCGGATCGTGAGCGGCCATCGACCAGTCCAGAGAGACGGGGGAGCGCGAATTAGTCACGGTGACATCCGTTAAAGGTATCGGCGGCTCGAACCGGTATGCAAATTCTCCGGCAGAATCCAGGTAAACATATATCTCGGTGCAGATTTCGCCGATGGCCATACGTTTAAGAAGTTCTCCCGCAAGCTCCGGCAGCAGAATCTGAGTCAGAATATGATCCACATTACGGGCACCGGTGTCCACTTCAGTGCACCGGGCAGCAACGGCGGCGACCAGTTCCTCGCTGTAAGTCAATTCTGCCTTATAATTATCCTGGAATCTTTTCCGGATCTTTTCCAGATTCAACCGGACGATTTTTTGAATTACATCATCCGCCAGAGGATAGTAGGGGACAATCACCAACCGCCCCAGAAATGCGGGTTTAAAATATTTCAACAAATCAGGTCGAACCATGTCCGCCAGAGCTTCTGCACTGGGAATATTTTGCGGATCACGACAGGCCTTCAGTATAACTTCAGATCCGACATTGGAGGTCAGTAAAATTATGGTGTTTTTAAAATCGATCATTAGCCCCTCGGAATCCTCTAATCTGCCTTTGTCAAAGACCTGGTAAAAGAGTTCCATCACATCCGGGTGCGCTTTTTCCACTTCATCCAGAAGTACCATACTGTAAGGATTCTGACGCACGGCCTCGGTCAGAACACCGCCCTTTCCATAACCGACATAGCCCGGCGGTGCGCCTTTAAGACCTGAAACCGAATAGGCCTCCTGGTATTCGGACATATTCACCACCACCATGTTGCGATCACCACCATAAAGATGATCGGCCAGGGTTATGGCTGTTTCAGTCTTTCCGACACCGGAAGGACCCACAAGCAGAAACACACCCACGGGCTTTCCGGGATCATCCAAATTGGCCCGGAAAGTGCGAATGCGGCGACAAATTATGTCAAGGGCTTGATTCTGGCCGATAATACGTTTCTGCATCTTTTCTTTCAGAACAAGCACGGTCTCGATTTCATCTGTGAGCATTTTGCCCACCGGAATGCCGGTCCAGTTCGATATCACTGCGGCAACTATTCTGGAATCCACAAAAATCGGGACCATGGGCGCATCTTCCTGGACGGCTTCCAGCTCATTTTTTTCTCTAATCAGTTCTTTGCTCAGACGTTCGATATCGTTTTCCAGGTTTTTCTGCCCCTCCGACGCCATTTGCGCAATGCTTTTTTGAAGCTTAATGATCCGCTTTACCGCTTCGAGTTCACCACGCCACTGTTGCTCCAAATTCTTCCTGGTCTCTTGGGCCGACTGCAGTTCATCCACCAGTTCATCGATCCGGTCGGCATGATCCTGGCCGGAAGTTTTTTCTCTTTTAAGAACGGCTATTTCCAGCTCGAGCTGCTCCATACGGTTAATGGCATCTTCGACTTCGGGCGGGGTACCGTTTTGAACGATGGTCACACGGGCACAGGCTGTGTCCAGAACGCTGATGGCTTTATCAGGGAGCCGCCGCCCGGTGATATAACGGTGGGAGAGTCTAACTGCGTCCCGAACCGCCTCGTCCAGTATGGTAACGTTATGATGCGTTTCAAGATTGGCAACCATGCCGCGCAGCATCTCAACGGCGGCATTCTCGTCCGGCTCTTCAACCTTGACTACCTGGAAACGGCGCGCAAGGGCGGAGTCTTTTTCGAAATATTTCTTGTATTCCGACCATGTGGTGGCAGCAATCGTCCGCAGTTCTCCCCGGGCCAGTGCCGGTTTGAGCAGATTGGCCGCATCACCCATACCCGCCGGTCCGCCGGCACCAATCATGGTATGAGCTTCATCAATAAACAAGATTATCGGCCGGGCGGCACTCTTGACTTCATTGATCACGGATTTGAGGCGTTTTTCAAACTCACCCTTTATCCCGGCGCCTGCCTGCAAAAGGGCCAGATCCAACAGACGCAGGGAAACGGTCTTCAGCGGGGGGGGGACGTCTCCCTTGGCAATACGCAACGCAAAACCTTCGACGACAGCGGTTTTGCCCACACCGGCTTCGCCGCAAAGTATGGGGTTGTTCTGTCGGCGGCGGGTCAGAATATCGATAAGCTGCCTGATTTCGGCATCGCGTCCCTGGATTGAATCGATCTGGCCGTCCCTGGCACGGGCGGTTAGATCGATGGTGTATTGCTCCAAAGCCGGTGTCTGAGATGAACCGTCGCCCGGTTCTGATGACACACCATAATCGCTCCTGTAGGCGGCTTCCGATAAAGCCCCTTCGCTCGAGCTTCGAATGATCTCGGTAATATCATTCTTAATCGAATCGCGCGGTATCCGCTTCAAAGACGGGGCTGACTCTAAAATCACTCCCCTGAGAATATCGTTATCTAAAAGCGCCATAAACACAGCACCGGAACGGATCATGTTCGAATTCATATAAAGGGAGGAGAGCAGCCAGGCCTGCTCAAGCAGCCGCAGGATATGGGGGGTAAGGGCCGGTGTTCTGCTGTTGCCGCGTTTGAACCGGTCAATGGATCGGGTTAGTTCACGAATGATATCCGCTATTTTAACATCGTAGTAACGAAACAGACTCTGGATGTCCGTGTCCGGCATGTCGATAAGCTTTAGTAAATAATGCTCGACTTCAACATTATAATTGGTCTGGGAAAGACATAAGTCAGCCGCCCCTTCCAGCCCCTTGCGGCAGGGCGGGTTCAGTTTATCGATAAGGGATTGGATGTTAAAACTCATGGTAACTATTCTCTTGTTTTGCTTTCATAATCAAACCCGAACGCGTCTTTGAGCTTGCCAAGCAGCCGGGGAGAAAGCCTTACGCAACCATTTTCTCCCCTGGGGGCGTTGCCGGAATTCAGCCAGGATGTCCATCCCAGTCGCGGGCCTTGCAAGCCCCCTAATCTGGCTGGGGGAATCTCCCGGGCCTGAAGATTCAGGATAAAGTCAAAATCGAACTCTGTTCCGGCATAAAAGCGCGTCAACTGAGAGAGCGGACCGTAGGACCGACCCGGCGGCAGAAACGCAGAAAATTTATCAAAGTTCAGGGAATCGAAGTGCAATTCGAATTTTCCCTGGTGATCCCAGATGCGCAATCCCAAAAGTGCGCTGCGGCCCAGAATTTGATTCTGCCCGGAAATGCCTATCCGTGTAATCTCGTCCGCATCAATGTTATACCACTGCCCTGCAAGTTGGATGCCGTAAACTCCAACGTTAAAATAGTCGGACAGAATATGTTCCAGCCCTCGCATGGACCGGGGTTGTTGGGACAGCAAACCGGTATAGTAAAGCAGAGCCCGGTCCTTAACCTGCATGCGCTTTTGAAGTCCTGCGGTTCCCATACCAAAGAATGAAAACAGATACCTGGCGAAACGGCTTTTTGCGGGGGCCGTGAATTCAAAACCGATTCGAAAGGTTTTGCGCACCCTGAACAGAATGGAAACGAGCCGGTGATTGAAAATATCAAGAAAATCCTTGAACGCGGTGTCTTTCTTCCGAGCCCGTTCCAGTATAAGTTCTGTATAGGGGATGGGCAGGGGGCCGAGACAACCGGCCAGTCCCATAAAATTGATCTCCATTTCAGACGGTTTGGCATTATGGTCCTTAGCGGTTATTTGGTAGATCTCGCTGGCAGGAAAATCGTGGCTGACCCGTGATTTGAAACGCACCGCTTCCTTTTCAGGTTCAGAGCCCTCTGCCGTTGAAACTTTATCAGGACTAAGTATTTCCAGAAGTTTGACCGCCTGATAAAACTCGAATCGATAGCTTTTTTCCAGTAGCAAATCCGTTAAAGGATGATCTGATCCCCAGCCATGGGCTCCCATTTTTTCCAGACTCCTTCTTTCTGTTTACTTCTTATAACCAGTTGGGTAAAGGAATTAATGGATCCGTAAAGTGGAAAAAACCGGTTCAAGACAGCCGCCATAAGAAAAGCGCTGCTTCCCACATACAGTCGTTCGTCAAGCACCAGGGTGATCTCGATTCCTCGGCAAAAACCTCTCCAGGCATCAGGGCCGAATCTTCTGAGCGCCTGCCTGGTGGACATTTCACGAATACCGGAAATCTGATGTTGAATGTCCGGATGGTCGGAAAAACAATAGAGTCTCAAAATTTCCCGCAGCGCCTTGAGGCTCCCTTCTCCTTGACTTAGAGAAAGGTAATTGAGTGAAAGATGCGAAATCAATCGCCACAATGCCGCCCCTTCCAGGGGCGGATCGATCTGAGGAGTAGGTTTGCTGAGGGTATAAATAGATGAGAGCGGGGCGGCCTTTTCTATCTGCAGGACGGTACCGGCCGACAGTTCCTCGGCCAAACGTCGATTTGTGCAGAGTGTATGCGCAAAAACGGTAGTTGTGGCCGGTATGCGGGGATTAAAATCGAGCTCTACAAAGGATAAAAGCATCTCTGTTCCGGGCAAATCCTTGCGGCCGGTCCCCTGCCTCCGGGAAAAGTAAAAAGATTGATGTTCTTTTTCCTCCATCAGATGATTGAAAGAAAAATAAGGCTCAAATGTAATGGAGGTGTCTCTTACATCAGCGGTGGCGGAGACCGAAGCGATGGAGTGAATTTCCGTTATCTTCTCGCGGCGCTTATCCGGATTGAGGCGATATTCAGAGTATCTTTGGTCCAGCCGAATCGGATCGCTTGTTTTGTTAAAAAGATTAATAATAGGGGTGCATCCCATACAAAACGTCGACTGATCAATTACCAGGCGTTCGACCGGCATTTGATCCAGCAAAAAAAGAATATCAAAGAAACGACCGGATACGTGACGATTCAGATGATTAATATCCAAAAAAAGGAATTTTTCCGGAAATGTAAAGTACTCATGCAGCAGACGGTATCCGGAATGAGCATTGGGAGGATAAGGGAGCACATCCTCATCCAGGCCGAATCCAACCGGCAAAATGGCGTCATCAGGCAGAAAAACAGGTCGTTCAGATCCTTCAGGCAATATCGCCACGTTGATGACATGGTTAAAAAGCAGTTCATACAGGGAAAAAACCAGCATCCTGTCGCCGTTGAGATAAAAACGCAAGCGATTGAAATCCAGATCTTCCAGAGGTTCCGCCTGGCTTTCAATTCGAAGCCGCAATACCAATGAGACGTTGGGGCGAGCATCCAAAAAATCAAATTTATCCGTAGACTCAAACCCCGCGTAATTCAGCGCCAGCGGCAGCAGAACAACCGGATAACAGGTTCTGAAACGGCAGATCTGCCCTTGCTGGCTCTGGGCAAACAGAGGCGTGTGTTTTGGAATTTCATGACCGGAAGTCAATTTGCCCTGGGTGGGATCGACTTCAAAGCGAGCCACCGTCATGGACGGAACCGGGCTCGAAAACTGCGGATATAATGCCCCTAGAAGCGCCGTTGAAAGACGGGGAAATTCGCTTTCTAGGTCATACTGAATCCTGGCGGTTAAAAAGGCAAACGATTCAATCAGGCGCTCAATGTGCGGATCAGGGCACTGGTCGGGACCCAGCTCAAGCCTTCCGGCCACCTTGGGGTATTGCTCGGCAAAGGCCAATCCCATTTTGCGCAGATAGGTAAGTTCTCGCCTGTAATACTCGAGCAGCTGGACGTTATCTGTTCGCATTAAGATCCACCGTCGCGCTTTGTTCCTGCAACACGGTTACGAAAGATACCGGTGTTTTAACGGATTCGACAACCAGTAAAGCATCAATGCCGATCCGAAGGGCTTTTTCGTTGAGCGCTACCGGTTTCACACTGATGCTTACCTTTTTAAGCCGCGGTTCAAAAAAAGACAAGGCGCGAATAAGGCGCTGGATGAGTCTTTCCCGATCAGCTTCACTGCCGGTATGATAGGCACCAAAATCCGGTATGCCATAATCGATAACCGTCAGTTCTCGTTTATCGAAGCGGGATGCAGGCAGGGACGTGCGCGTATTCAGCAACCACGTAAGATCCCGTTGGACCGACTCTCTCAGCTTTTTTCGACTGAGTGTTCTCAAGGGTCGCTGTTCCCGTTTTGACCGCGGATGGTGGTCTTCCATCCGGTCGATCAGGGATGCGCGCGCCTTGAAAAAGGTTTTTGCTACCGGCATGACATGTAACCTCAACTAATTTATCGAGACCTGGCCGAACGCCCACTTTTGCCCGGTTCATGCGTCAGATTTAAGTTCGTTTATTAGGATTAATTTATTTTATCAGACTGTTAATGCACTCCAGACGAATCGTCGTTTTTGGCCGTCAATCCCGGTTGAAGGGGAAACATATTTCATATGCAACCAACCCGCCGGGTTTCCCTTAAGCAGGGCCTATTCATTCCGGCCGATGCAGCGGGGCGGCACGCCCTTGCCCCCCCACCGTGGCCGGTATATAAAGTCCCGAAAAAAACCGACGGCAAATCAAAACAATATCCGGAGCAATTGATATTAACTCACCGTATTTGTCTTCAGATCATGTACAATGGGCTGGGCGCCTTTGGTTTTGGATCCGTCCTCTTTATCTTTGGGATCATAGCTGTATTTTATCTTGCTGTAGGCCACGGAAACATTTTCCATGGGCAGACCTCCTCCCCCGCCGGAGATACTGAAGTTGGAGATGACCACGTCGTCCATAATAATCTCAAGATATTTGATCGGTTCATTACCTCCGTCGGATTTATAGCACTCAACGGTAGCAGTCTCATACTGCAGCCCTTTCCAGCATGCTCCAATGAGATCATCGGTGGCCGAATCAGTGGCCTTGGTAAAATTAAAGTCCGAATGATTGGCCATTTCAACGGTCGAACCCGAAGACCCTCGCAGGGGAGAAGCCGGTTGGGAAAACCCGTGACTCCAGGAGAGGATTTCAATCCAGTCGGTATGATTTACGTCGGTGCTTTCGCCGACAACATCATCAAATTTAATAAACATATTCGAGGCCATTATCTTCCTCCTTTTTAGCGGTTAGATACTGTAGATAACGCATATTAATATATAATGATCGGACCAAGCCCTTTAGCCCTGATAACTTCCCGGGGTTGTATGGGGAATCCAGAGAGCCCAATCCAGTCGCTGTTTGCAACAGCCCGTCTTTTAAATCCGCATCCGGTTACGGCTATCCCGTCGGCGGCGGCAGTTCAGCCACCAAACGAATGGATGTGGTCAATTCTTCCAGCTGGAAATGCGGCCTGAGAAAGACAATAGCTTTGTAACACCCCGGTTTGCCGGGTATCTCTTTCACATCGATACGGGCTTCCCGCAGGGGATACTGGGCTTTGATTTCCTGTCCGGCATCATCCTTTCCCAGCACGTAATTACTAATCCATCGATTCAGAAAAGCAGATACATTATCCGCCGTCAGGAAGCTGCCGACCTTGTCCCGCATAATCGCCTTGATGTAATGGGCAAACCGGCTGGATGCCAGGATATAGGGCAGAACGGTTGAGAGCCTGGCGTTGGCATTGGCCTGGGGCGTGTCGTAGACCTTGGGCTTCTGAGTGGTCTGCCCGCCAAAAAAGGCGGCGTAATCGGTGCCCTTGCAATGGACCAGGCTGATAAATCCCATGTCGTTCAACTCTTTTTCCCGGCGATCGGTAATGGCAATTTCCGTGGGGCATTTCAGCGCGATATCGCCTTCGTCGGTGTTAAATGTGTGCGTGGGCAGTCCTTCTACCGTTCCGCCGCCTTCTACGCCGCGGATGGCCGCACACCATTTGTACTTGGCAAAGGCATTTGTGATCCTTTGCGCCAAGGCGAAGGCCGGATTGCCCCAAAGATATTTGGCATGGTCCTTGCCGTCAACATCCTCTTCAAAACTGAGACCCTCCACCGGCACGGTTCCGGCTCCGTACGGCAGGCGCATCAGGATGTGGGGCAGCACCAGGGCAGCATAGCGCGAATCTTCGCTGTCGCGGAACGATCGCCATTTGATCAGTTCCATGCTCTCGAAAACCTTGGCCAAATCCCTGGGAATGCCAAGTTCGGTAAATGCATCCATGTCAAAAAGCTTGGGGCTTGCCGCGGCGATAAAGGGTGCATGGGCAGCGGCGGCAACATTGGAAATTTTCTCTAGCAAAGCCATGTCCTGGGGATGGCGTCCGAATTCGTAATCACCGACAAGCATGGTGTACGGATGACCGCCAAAGGTGCCGTATTCTTCTTCGTAAAGCTTTTTAAACAGTTGGCTCTGATCAAATTCAACCGCTTTTTCCAGGTCATTCAGCAATTCCTTTTGAGTGATGTTCAAAAGGCGCAATTTCAGGTTCACACCGGTCTCCGTGTTCATCACCAGGTAATTCAGTCCCCGCCATGAGCCTTCGAGTTTTTGGAATGGTGCCGCATGCATCACCTCGTTGAGCTGATCGGTCAGCAACTGATCGATTTGGGCGATGCGTTCATTAATCATGGCAGCCGTGTCCGCACTGACGGTAATTTCTTCGTCAAGAATCTGGGAAACCAGCTCACCGATAAGATCCCGGGCATACGGCATCTGGGATTCATCTCGAATCATTTTGCCTTCGGTTACGATTTTATCCAGCAAGCTAAGTTCTTGTTCTTCGGCTGCGCCTTCTTCTTTGGTTTCTTCTTCTGCCATTATGTCCTCCTGTCAATCAAAACAAGTGTGTATAAATTCATGTGGTCGCAAATCTATTCTTCGGTATCAGCGGTCTCGTCAGCCTCCGAGGTTTCCGCTTCCTCAGCCGCCGCACCTCCCTCACCGCCGTAAAGGGTTTTAATTTCCTCCAGGCTTTCCGTGCTGGCAATCACGTCCTGCAGCAGCTGATCCAGTTCGTCGTTTCCATCCAGCTTGGTCAAAAGATCCGAAAGACGCTGTCTGGCATCATAGAGTTTTTTAAGCGGAGCAATCTGTTTGAGGACGGCCACCGGGTTAAAATCGTCCATGTTGCTGAATTTCAGTTCGACGTTCAGTTTGCTGCCGTCATTGGCCAGTTTATTCTCCGACTGGAAAACCAGCCGTGGATGGATCGAGGCCATGACATCGTTGAAGTTGTCGCGGTCTATCTCGACAAACTTGCGGTCTTTGACTTTGGCTAATGCCTCTTCCGGCACACCGGACAAATCAGCCATGATGCCGCCGACAAAAGGGAGCTCTTTCATTTGAATAGAATCCCCAATCTCTACATCATAGGTTATCTGTACTCGGGGTGGGCGAATACGACTTAGTTTATGCTGTGTACTTTCGGCCATAATCTTCTCCTTTTGTTTAAGTTAAATATTATATACAAACCACCGACTTATTTGATATCAGCGGGTTTCGACCTTAAGCCCAGAAGGCTGTAAATGGTTTTAAGATCCTGGTCGTCATTTACCAACTCCCTTAAAAGTTGTGTCAACGTCATGCCGCCCCATAATACAGCCCGCTTTACCAGATAAGGGGTCGGGCTGTGAGGCTCGTGGATTAAAAGGTAGTCGGAAGCATCTGAGAGCATTCGATAGGCCTCAGCGCGGCTGCGGATGGACAGAGTGACATATTTCATCTCATCCCCCTTACCGTAGCCATAGGAACCTCTCGACTCTCCGGAGGCACCGTCAGTGGAGGACGCATCTTCCGGACCTTCAATTTCTCCTTCCTTTTCCTGCAAAAATTTGCTGACCAGAGCATGAATGTCTTGCAGCCTGTTTCTGAATTGAGTCAGGCTGGGGCCGTCTTGCCCGCATTTTTCCAGCAAAAAATTGTCAAGTGCCGTCAGGTGTTCAAGGGCCGTGCTTAAATCCTGGTGCTGCTTTATGTAATAGGACCGGTGCGTGAACATGACGCTGCCCAGAAATTTTGTGCGCGTGACTTTGTTTTGCGCTTCGGCCTTTTCAAGCAGTTTGTCGTCCTTGGCAGCCAGCTTATCCAGTTCGTTGGCACTTTCCCAGTCCGCATAGGTATATATGGCGGAATCCGTTGCAGCCGGCATGGTAATCGGCACGAATTTTAGTGTTAAAGAAAGTTTTTCATTCATCCAGATCAGCGGAGAAATTCTGGCCTCCAGATCATTATCTCCAATTTTCGGGTGCAGGCTATCCCAGAAAGTCTGACATAGTTCCAGCAGTAATTTCAACCCTTCCCTGACACCGGGGAATTTATGCAGGTGGATGAGGGCCTCTAGAAGCCAGACGGCCACTTGCAAGTCTTTGGAGCGGGTCTCGAGTATCTCCAGACACGTATCGTTGACCTTTTGCCAGTCCGCTTTTTTCAGTTCCCTTTCCCATACGCCGACCGGTATACTGGCGTCATCTTGCCGACGCGCCTCCTGGATGCGGTCATAGGTGCCTTCATAAATAAGGTGCTCACCCGCAGGATTTTCCTTTGAAAGCGGATTGAGCACTCTGTCTGTTTCCAGAACAAACCCGGTCAGTTTTTCATCCCCGGTTTCCCCCGGCTCCTTGGCACTGCTTTCATCAGCAACGGAAGCTACAAATTTTTTTGGCTCTGTTTTTGACTCTTTTTTCTCTTCACTCATACTACCCTCCGGCTAAGCGGTGGTCAATCCGGATGATACAAAGCAGGGAAGCAATTTTTCGCAAATTATCCATCTGCTGAAATAGGCTGCAAGTCCGGTGCATAATCCGGAAAAAACGGCATGACAAGAACCTGCTTCTTTTTGTCCGGTGTCAAAATTATCATGCGAATATATATTCGCGTTTTAGATTGTCCTTCCTCTTTATTTTGCAATCCTTCTCGCATGGTATCAATATCAAATTTCAGGGTGTGCGGCTTGGGGTCTGCAAGTTGATCGAAATCTCCGGCAGAAGCGGCGTGCATTGCCAGGAAACGAATCAGAGACCACTGGTTGTTAAATTCATATTCAGCCGTTCTGTCTTTTACTCCGGCGCCTTCCTGCTGACCGGCAAAAACCGGATAATCAGGCGAATCTTTCGCCCACCTCAACTCGAGCCGAATGGTATCGCCGTATCGCCATCTGCCCATAGAATCGGTGCCGCCGTATTTGAATTCCTTGCCGCCAACGGTTAGTTTCCAGTCGATAATGCGGTTGGCGCCTGTTTCCCGACCCCGGTTCACACGGAATGTTACGTCAAAATCGAATACGGGCTCCTCTTCCTTTTGTTTACCTTCACTGTCAATGTATGTTGCGAAAACAGGAAATTTACCTTTTTCATTCTCCCCGTCAAGATAGGCCGAAAAAATGTGCCGAACCGTTCCCATTTGTTCCATAAATTCCAGGATCGGTTTTGCGCTGGCTGTAAAGTAATCATTAATCTTAAGAATACCCATTAAGGCGGCCGCATGGTTGTCATACAATCGATAAAAGTCGCGGATGTCCTCGGGAGTAGCCTCGGCATATACCTTCTTATTGTTTAATTTTGAAAAAGGTAATCTGCCTGCGAGCTTTTGGTTGAAAAACGTTTTGATTTCAGCATAATCTTTAAACGTTTTCCTCGATGCCAGCTTCTGGCATTGCTGGTAGAGTTTCCGTTGCAAATCTGTTCTGATCCGCAGAAAAATGTCTCCGGACTCTTCTTTGAGCTCTTTGGAGGATATTATTTCGAAATAGTTCACCGGGCTGATTTTATTCAGATCGAACTGAATAAATTTTTCCAAAACAGTGATAGAATTTTCGGGCTTCTTGTTATTATATTTATCAATTTCGGAGATTATGCGCTCCCATTTGAAAAAAAGCAGGTTTTCCTTGCGGCTCTGCTCCCGCCCATTTATCTTTTGAAGAAGATCCGTTTCCCTTGAAAATTCGATAACCGGTTTTGAATATTCATGGGCCAGGTGTTCGATGCGTTCTCTTTGCAGTTTTAAATAGTTCTCCAGCTCTTGATCATCCGTCGCTTCAAAGGCCGCCAACGCAAGGCCCCCCTGTCCGTCCCACCACGAAAAATCCCCCTGTCGCACGGCATACAAATTATCGGTTTTAAGAAATCCGTCAATCGCCTTGAGCAGTGTATAACTTTTCCGATACACCAGAGCCGTCAGCATCTTATTGGATTTGACCAGATTAAGCTTTTCACAATTACCCAGCAACTGCTTCAAATTCTTGGCAGCGTCATTAAAATTTTTAATCTCCGATGAAACATCCGTTTCTCCAAGCCTGCCGTTCATACCGCCGGCAAACGACTCAAGC
>JAQBHK010000282.1:0-6433 GCA_032127815.1 Desulfobacterales bacterium | reverse complement strand
GCTGAATCCGATAATTGAGATGGTGCGGCCGTGAAAGTTGTCCTGGCAGACAATCACCTCGGCCCGGTCAGGCGGAATCCCTTTGATTTTATAGCCCCATTTGCGGACGGCTTTGATGACGGTTTCTACGGCTTCAGCACCGCTGTTCATGGGCAAAACCTTGTGAGTGTTGGTTAAGTCGCAGAGTTCTTTATAAAACAATCCCAACTGGTCATTGCGAAAAGCGCGGGAAGTTAGGGTCATGTTTTGTAGCTGGTCGATCATGGCTTGTTTGATTTTAGGGTGGGAGTGACCCTGATTGACCGCAGAATAGGCCGAAAGGCAGTCTAAATATTTTTTGCCTTCCACGTCCCAGACCCAGATATCTTCCCCACGTTGCAGAACTACATCCAGGGGTTGATAATTGTGTGCCCCGAACTGTTCTTCCAGATCGATGTAATATTGGGCGTCCATGCATGTCCCTCCTTTCATTTATTGAAACTATTCAAAAAGTATCATAAAAAGATCGGTGAAAGCAATTTTTTTTAAATCCCAGTCTCTTGTTCGACGATAATTGCGGGGCAATATCTTTATTCTGTCTAATTAAAAACAAGAACTTGCAGCATAGATGAATTCATGTCATTTAATAGACTGAAGTAGAGGTTAACATTTCAGTTCTTTTTAAGCCCTGCTGTAAGCGGGGCGCTATATAAAATCGCGGAGCGATTTTATTAATGGAGGATTTTATGGCATTCGACGCTGAGAAGGATAAGGTATTGCAGGAGTGGAAATGCGAGGAAACCGGCCTTGTGGTTTCGATCAACCAATATGCCGGCGGGGAACCGAAGCTTCAGATCGGCCCGCGGGTATATACAAAAAAAGACGGATCAGAATCCCAGCGCAGGGCCGGCCGTCTCTCCATCGAGGATCTAATGTGGTTTTACGAGATTATTGATGAGGTCAAAGACGAGCTTGCGGGGCTGGCAAAACCGGTATGATTAGTAAATTCAATGCATGACCAACAACAAAACGATTCGATTGTAAAACCCGGAAAAGCAGAAAACGCGCCGGATCTGGGTCCCGTCGCCGTGATGGTATCCAACCAGAACGATCTGGATGCACTTCGCAGGCAACTGGATTTGGGACAGGATCATGTCAGAAATTTATTTATGAGCAGGCTGATTGTCGGAAACGGTCTGCAAAAAGACCTTGCAGTTACCGGCCCGATTATCGGGGCGCCTTATGCGACCATGGTGCTGGAGACGCTCGTGGCCTGGGGTGCACGTAAAATCATCTTTTTCGGTTGGTGCGGGGCCGTCTCTAAAAAGGTTAAGATCGGAGATATTATTGTCGCCACCGGTGCCGTTATTGATGAAGGCACATCGCGGCATTACAACGCCAATGGGCATGATCTGGCTTATCCGTCAGGTCAAATTTTGGAAGAAACAAAAAAAGCCTTAATAGAGAACGACCTTTCATTTCATGAAGGTCTTGTTTGGTCCACGGACGCCATCTTCAGAGAGACCCGTGAAAAAGTCGAACATTTTCAGCAAAAAGGTGTTTTGGCTGTAGAGATGGAACTATCGGCACTGTTTACCGTGGGGCGCTGCCGCAATGTTGAGGTGACGGGAATTCTGGTGGTTTCCGATGAAGTGGCAACGTATAAATGGCACACGGGATTTAAGGCAAAAGATTTTAAAAAAGCCCGCAGGGATGTCGTTGAGGTGATAAGCATCTTATGCCAGACGATATAACCTTAATTGTGCCAAAGCACAATTAGGGAGGGGTCAGGGGGCAGAAAATAAGTTGTGCTTTATGAGTTATATCTCTTTTAGACTGACGTTATAAAATTCAGATGAAATTAGTTTCCTGACCCCCGGCCTCTGACCCCTGAAAACTTTCAATGGAGCGTTTTCGTTCAATTGAGGTATAATGGACCCTGAAGTATTAAAAAAGGTTGAGGACTTGAGGATAGCTCTCCACAGGCATAATTACCGCTATTATGTCCTGAATGATCCCGAAATATCGGATGCTGAGTATGATCGAGCTATGCAGGCGCTGATAGAACTCGAGACGGCTTATCCGGATCTTGCAAGCCCGAATTCTCCCACCTGCCGGGTAGGGGCACCACCGCTTTCATCGTTTGATACCGTTGAGCACTCCGTTCCCATGCTGAGTCTGGGAAATGGATTCGCTGATGCCGACATCATGGATTTTGATCGTCGCATAAAGAAGAATCTCGATACGGATGAGGAAATTGTATATACAGTTGAACCGAAGTTAGATGGAGTTGCTGTTGAACTTGTCTATGAAAACGGCCGACTGATTATGGCTTCCACACGCGGTGACGGCGTTAATGGCGAGGTGATAACGCCGAATGTAAAGACGATACGTTCCGTACCCCTGATTGTTTCCGGGGGCGGCGAAGCTTTAAGCATTTCTTCCCGCCTGGAGGTTAGGGGAGAAGTTTTTATCGGTCTGGAAGAATTCAAACAATTAAACCAGGAACGCTTAGATCAAAACCTGCCGTTGTTTGCCAATCCCAGAAATGCGGCGGCCGGTTCTTTAAGGCAGCTCGATTCCAGGGTTACGGCGCAACGCCCCTTGGATATTTTTATCTACGGTGTGGGGATTGTCACCGATCTGGTTTTGGAATCACATTGGGAAACACTGCATATATTAAAGGGATTGGGGTTTAGAATTAATCCTCATATCCGGCCGAAAATTTTGCTCAAAGAGGTGCTGGAATATTACAGGGAACTTGGCGCAAAACGGCATCAGTTGCCCTATGATATAGATGGCATGGTGATTAAAGTCGACAGCCTCAAGATGCAAAAATTGTTGGGTGCAACCTCCCGCAGTCCAAGGTGGGCCCTTGCGTATAAGTTTGAAGCCTTGCAGGAAACAACACGGGTCACCGGGATAGAAGTTCAGGTTGGACGTACCGGCGTCCTGACGCCTGTGGCCCATCTTGATCCTGTGAATATTGCAGGGGCGATGGTCAGCCGGGCAACACTGCACAACGAAGACGAGATTGCCAAAAAAGACATTAGAGTTGGCGACAAAGTGCTGGTTCAAAGAGCCGGAGACGTGATTCCTGAAATCGTCAAGGTGATAACATCGCAGCGGACCGGAGCAGAAAAAAAGTTCAACATGCCGCGAATGTGCCCGGTTTGCAAATCTGAGGTTGTGCGGGGGCAAGACGAAGCGGCGGCTAGATGCATTAACATTGCCTGTCCGGCTCAAGTAAAAGAACGCATCAAACATTTCGCATCAAAGGGTGCATTCGATATTGACGGACTGGGAGACAAACTTGTGGAGCAGCTGGTGGACACGGGTTTGCTCTTTTCATATGCCGACATTTTTTGTCTGGATGAAGATAAACTAAAAGACCTGGAGCGTATGGGACCGAAATCGGCCGGGAATATTATCAACGCTGTTTCCAACAGCAAGTCAATATCTTTGGGTCGTTTTATTTACGCTCTTGGTATCCGGCATGTGGGGGAACATGTAGCCGGCATTCTTGCGCGAGCTTTTAAAGATTTGAATAAACTCAAAAAGGCCGCGGTCCAGGATCTTGAAGCAATTGACGGGGTAGGTCCGGTGGTTGCTGAGAGTATAGTTAAATATTTTGCACAGGATGAAAATCTTAAGGCAATTGACCGTACTTTGGACAGTGGTGTTGAAATATTTTGGGAGTCAGATAAAAAAGAAGGTGTTCTGAAAGGTAAGGTGTTTGTATTGACCGGCACGCTTGAAACCTTGACCAGAGAAGATGCTAAAAAACTTATTGAAGAGGCCGGCGGGAAAGTATCCGGTTCTGTGAGCGGCAAAACAGATTATCTATTGGCTGGAACCTCTCCGGGCTCAAAGCTGAAGCGGGCAAAAGAACTCGGTGTTCAAATCATTGATGAGGCCACTTTCAAAAAAATGATGATTGATGATTGATGATTGTCAGCTTCTCCAATTTAGTTGGAGACTTTCTAAAATAATCAATGGTCAATTATCAATTTCTTGGGGGAGAATATGAAAAAAAAAGTGAGAGCCCATGTTATCATTAGCGGAAGGGTTCAGGGCGTTTTTTTTCGGATGAATACGGCCCGGGCTGCCAACCGATTCGGCGTATGCGGATGGGTGAGAAACACAAGAGACGGAAACGTCGAAGCTGTTTTTGAGGGAGAAGAAGAAAGGATAAATGCCACCCTGGAATGGTGTAATACCGGAGACCCTCCTGCAAGGGTCACCGGTGTCGATTTGGAGTGGGAAGAGTTTACAGGGGAATATAACACCTTCGATATTACATATTGAGTTTCCATGCTCAAAAAGCCCCGACCGATATTTGATTTGACAGAGCAGTGGGATCGGGGTCAAAGCTTGAATTGTGAAATAGCTGCCATCAGTGGCGATTCGGGAAGATACTGGGATTAGGGTCAAACCACAGTAACCACCTAAAATAATAGGTAAAGAAATTGAATGTAGGACTAGGGGATGTTCGTGCAGAGCTTGCTTAAAATTCACCTAAACCATAACCTTTGGAGCAATCTGCAGCTTGCTGCAGGGTGCTCCAATTTAATAACACAAAATTACCAGGAATTTCAAATAATAGTGTGCAACATTGAAGAACCCCGCAGCAAATGGGCGCATCAGGCTTGTAAGAGGTTCGGGTTAGTATTGGATGCCCTTAATCGCAAAATAGATTCCCACCGCAATCATCAACACCGAACCGATTTTATAAATCACCTCCCTGGATCTCAGCCATTTCATATCAGTCAGTCCTGCGACCAGCAATAGTGATGGTATGGTCCCCAGGCCAAATGAGACCATCAACCCCATTCCAGAAAGAAAGGCCTTAAAAGGGGTTTGGATCTCCATGCCTGCCCGCGCCGCTGCAATCAGCGCCGTATACACCGGGCCGCACGGCAGCAGGCCCAGCAGCAGACCCAGGGGAAGGTAGGCCGCGGTCGACCGCACGCCGGACATTTTGCCAAAGCCGCGGGTAATTATACCGCCAGGGTTGTAATGATCGCCGAAAATTCGCCCCAGAGAAATCCATCCGCCCATGCTCAGTCCCATGACAACGATGATCAGCCCGGTAAAGATCATAACAGCTTTTTGCAGAATGGCGATCCCGGCGGTTACACGGGTAAAAGAGCCGGTGATTCCCACGACACCGCCCAGAACGGCGTAGGTCATAATCCGACCGGAATGATACAAAAGGTTTGAAATTAAAACGCGCTTGCTTTCCAGATGAAGAGAAAAGGAGACCACGATCGGTCCGCACATGCCGACACAATGTCCGAAGCCGACGGCAAACCCGGTGCTGATGAAGATCAGGAACAAGGTTTCAATAGATGACATCGAAAATAAATTCCGCGATTCCTATGCCGGGAAGAACTACCGCGGCTTTCCAAAGCCTTTTTCCGCTGGGACACCGTACGATAATGCCGACGCCCTCATAGACACCTGCACCCATGTTTTGCAGGGACACCTGATTGGGACCCATTTTCATGCCCGGCATTCCAAGATCAATATAGGATAAAGCCTTTGGTTGTCCGCCCGTAAGGGTTATCCTGAATCTTAGGTCGGTCATGGCTTTTACCGGTTTGGGGCTGATATCAAACGTAACCTCAGTGCCGGAAATTTCCTGCCTGCAAGCGGTATTTTGCACATCGCAGTTCACCATAACAGGTCGATCCGTCTCTGCCGCTTGGATCGAAACAGTTTCCGCAGTCGCAGCAAATAAAACCATCCAGGCCATAACCATGCTCGCCGGGCGAGCCATCCTTGCTAGAAATGCATTCGGCATCTGTTGCAATCCTTTTTTACGATTTGAAGTTCGCATGCAACGCTCACCCTGACGGTGAAAAATAAAGAAGATAGCTAGTGTCCATCCATAAATGTCTAGCTCAGATTCTGTTTCTCATGGTTAAACGCCGAGTACTAATATAATCATTTCAAAAGATCATCTACATTTTGAAGCAGTGTTTTTCTCTCCACAGGCTTTACCAGATAACCGTCAGCGCCTGCCTCCAAGATTTGATCTTCATTCGCTTGAGTATTATAACCTGTTATGGCTAATATTTTTATATGAGAGGTAATTGAATTTTCTTTGATTTGCTTACAGATCTCAAAGCCGTCCATTCCGGGCATATACAGATCCAGTACCATAAGATCCGGTTTAAACTGTACGGTCTTGACACCGGCCTCAAATCCATCTGAAGCCACTTCTGTTCGAAATCCATTGGCCGACAACATTTTAGCAAGCAGTTTCTGAACACTTGCGTCATCATCAACAATCAGAATCTTTTTTTCTTTGAGAAATTCAGCCTGCGGGAGATGTCCCATCTTTCCACTGATAAACAATTCCAGATCCTCTTCACGGATTCTGTATTGACCGCCGGGAGTGAGAAATGCTTTCAGCTTTCCGGACCTGACCCATCTCCAGAGGGTAACC
>JAQBHK010000281.1:0-7961 GCA_032127815.1 Desulfobacterales bacterium | reverse complement strand
ATGACAGCCGGACTGGCCTATGAAGGTCTAAACCAGGCTGGCGATATTCAAAAAAGTCTTATTGTCATCCTCAATGACAACGACATGTCGATAGCGCCGAATGTGGGGGCCATATCTTCTTTGTTAAGTCGGGCTTTTTCCGCAAAGTATATGCAGGATTTCAAGAAAGAATTCAGTTATTTTCTCAAATCTTTACCCAGGATTGGAGACGATATTTATCAGTTTGCCAAACGTTCCAAAGAGTCTTTTAAAACCTTTATTACGCCAGGGATACTGTTTGAAGCGTTTAACTTTGAATATTTTGGTCCTATCAACGGGCACAATTTGAGCCATCTTATCGATATATTGAATAATATCAGAGAGCTTAACGAACCGGTGCTTCTGCATGTAATAACCAAGAAAGGCAAGGGATACGCACCTGCTGAAAAAAATCCGATCTATTATCACGGTGTTGGGTGCTTTGACGTCAAAACGGGAGAGTGCAAAAGCGCTAAGGATTCCATTCCAACCTATACGGAAGTTTTTGGCAAGGCCATCTTTGAAATGGCTAAAAACGACGACAGGATTGTTGCGGTGACTGCCGCCATGCCTGAAGGTACGGGGCTTACCAAGTTTGCCGAGGCCTATCCTGATCGTTTTTTTGATGTCGGCATTGCTGAACAGCACAGTGTAACCTTTGCTGCCGGACTGGCCAGCGAAGGCCTCAAACCGGTTGTGGCCATTTATTCTACATTTTTGCAGCGGGCATATGATCAAATTTTACACGATGTCTGTATCGAAGCTTTGCCGGTGGTGTTTGCCGTTGACCGCGGTGGAATTGTGGGTGAAGACGGAGCGACTCACAACGGAGTTTTTGATCTATCTTACCTTAGAAGTCTTCCCAATATGGTCATTATGGCCCCCAAAGATGAAAATGAACTGGTTAGAATGCTCTGCACCGCCCTGAACCATAACGGCCCTGTTGCCGTTCGATATCCCCGCGGTGCCGGTCAAGGTGTGAGCATGGAAAATCAAGACGCTCCGCTTCTAATCGGCAAGGCCGAGGTTCTCACTAAGGGGGATGATGTTTTAATTCTGGCTATAGGCCAATCTGTTTGTGAAGCGCTGGCCGCACATTCGATGTTACTGGCACAGGAAATTTCAGCAACGGTTGTCAATTGTCGCTTTGTAAAACCTCTTGACGCTGACCTGATCGGTTCCCTGGCTCGCGATATACCGCGCATTATAACAATTGAAGAAAATGTGCGGCATGGCGGATTCGGAAGTGCTGTTATGGAATGTTTGAGTGATCAATACATAACCGGTTATCTACTGGAATGTATCGGCATACCGGATACTTTTGTTGAACACGGCCCACAAACCTTTCTCAGATCCAAGTATGGTATCGACGCAGCAGCTGTCGTCAACGCAGCCAAAAAACTAATAAATATTGCAGCCGAAAAAGAAAATCAGACTTGACCTGATCCTGGTGGAAAAAGGCCTGGTAAGAAGCCGGCAGCGTGCTCGCGCCCTGGTCATGGCCGGAAAAGTTCTGGTAAACAACCAGATCACGGATAAGGCCGGCACCCTTGTTTCCAGAGAGGACGCTATCGCTCTGCGAGAATCAGATATATCTTATGTCAGCCGAGGAGGTCTTAAACTTGAAAAAACCCTCCAGATACTCGACATCGATATAACCGGATTTGTCTGTCTTGACGTGGGTGCATCCACCGGCGGATTTACGGACTGTCTGCTGCATTATGGAGCAAGTCGTGTATTTGCCGTGGACGTCGGCTATGGGCAACTGGCATGGAAACTGCGGCAAGATTCACGTGTGGTTGCCATCGAACGCACAAATATCCGCCACATGCCTGCTGAAATCATTCCCCAGCCGGTTGACCTTGCAACTATAGATGTGTCCTTTATCTCCCTAAAAATAGTTGTTCCCGCTGTCATGAAGTTTATCAAGAAAGACGCGGTGATTTTAGCCTTGATTAAGCCCCAGTTTGAAGTAGGCAAAGGGAAGGTTGGCAAAGGGGGAATTGTGCGTGATTCATCACAGCATACTGAAGTAATAAATGATCTATCAGAACATTTTTTACAACAGGGCCTCTTGAATCAATCTATCATCCCATCTCCCATCACCGGTTCCAAAGGCAACAAGGAATTTTTCATCTATCTAACCCGGACAAGCCGAAACCAATCAGGTTGTGTTCATTCTAACCAAATGTAAAATTGATATTGATTTTTTCCGGTTTAGCATATAAAAAAAAACTAGATTTAAGGTGAACTTAGGGGCTGCGCCCCGATTGTAATTTTAGCAGAGAGGAGCTTAAATGACTGAAGGAACCGAAAGTTTAAGAAATATTGCATTTGTTGCCCATGGAGGGTCGGGAAAGACTTCTCTGGCTGAGGTAATGCTTTTTAATACAGGTGTTGTTAACAGACTGGGGCGTGTTGAAGACGGTAACACGGCTATGGACTTTGAGCCGGAAGAGTTAAAGCGAAACATTAGTTTAAGCAGTGGATTCCATCAATTTCCTTGGAAAAATCACACGGTTAATATCATCGATACTCCTGGTGATCAGAATTTCTTTTCAGATACCAGAAGCTGTATGCAGGCCGCAGACGGTGCGGTTGTGGTTATAGGCGCCGTAGACAGCGTTAAAGTTCAGACTGAGCAAGCCTGGGATTTTGCCGAAGAATTCAATCAGCCGTGTGTCATTTTTATCAATAAACTTGACAGAGAGCGGTCCGATTTTTTTAAAACGTTCAAAGATGCCGGCGAAACATTTGATCCCAAGCCGATCATCATTCAACTTCCAATCGGAAAAGAAGCGGATTTTAAAGGCGTTATAGATCTTATCAGTTTCAAAGCTTATATTTATGATGCTAACGGCAAAGCAACCGAAGTTGATATACCTGCCGAACTGCAAGATCAGGCCAAAGAAGAACGGGAGGCTTTGATTGAAAATGTTGTGGAATCGGACGACGAGCTTCTTGAGCGCTATCTTGAAGGTGAATCTCTTGCGGATGAAGATATAAAAAATGCTTTAAGAAAAGGCACAATATCAAGAACATTTGTGCCGGTTCTTTGCGGATCAGCCACTAAAAATATTGGTATTGATCTCATTTGTGATTTTATCGTCAACTGCATGCCCTCCCCTATTGATCGCGGTGCTTGGATCGTGACCGATGCCGCCGGTGAAAATGAGGTGGAATGTCATCCCGATCCGGATGCACCGTTTGCCGGGTTTGTGTTTAAAACGGTTGCCGATCCTTTTGCCGGACGTCTTTCCATCTTTAGGGTCGTGTCGGGAAGTTTGGGGGCCGACGGAACTTTCTTTAATATCAATAAAGATACCAAGGAGCGCTTCAATCAATTATTAAGACCTGCCGGCAAAGAGCAAAAGCCTGAAAAGAGTGCCGGGCCGGGCGCGATTGTGGCTGTCGCAAAATTAAAAGAAACCACCACCGGCGATTCATTGTGCGCCGACGATCGCAAGATCAAGTTTCGATGCGCAGAACCGCTGCCCAGCCTGATATCATTTGCGATTGAACCGAAAACCAAGCAGGACGAAGACAAGGTATTTACATCTTTGTCAAAATTAATGGAAGAAGATGTATCATTAAAACTGACGCGCAATGCCGAAACCAAGGAGATTCTTTTATCCGGCTTAGGGCAGATTCACATTGAAGTTGCCGTTGAAAAGCTCAAACGCAAGTTCAACGTTGAGGTCCGCCTCAACACCCCCAAAATTCCCTACAAGGAAACCATAAAAAAGAAAATCAGGGTCCAGGGAAAACACAAAAAACAGACCGGCGGTCATGGCCAGTTCGGAGACTGCTGGGTTCAATTTGAACCGCTTCCCCGTGGCAAAGGTTTTGAGTTTGTCGATAAAGTCGTCGGCGGCGCAATTCCGAGACAGTATATACCGGCGGTTGAAAAAGGAATTATTGAGTCCAGCCAGAAAGGGGTTCTGGTCGGATTCCCGTGCATAGACTTCAGAGCTACGCTGGATTTCGGATCCTATCATGCGGTTGATTCTTCTGAAATGGCGTTTAAAATTGCCGGGTCTCTAGCCTTTAGGAAGGCTGCCGCCGAGGCTAATCCTGTTCTGCTGGAACCTATCATGGATGTTTCAATTACCACTCCGGACGAATACATGGGAGATATCATGGGTGATCTGAACAGCCGGCGTGGCCGTGTTCTGGGCATGGACAGCAAAGGGAAAAACCAGGTCATAAACGCCCAGGTACCCATGTCAGAATTTCTAACCTATGCACCGGATTTAAGGTCAATGACGGGTGGTCGCGGTCTATTTACCATGGAATTCTCACACTATGACGAAGTTCCTGCTCAAACTTCACAAAAACTTATAGAAGAAATCAACAAAAATAAAAAATAGTTCATTTTTACATAAAAATATCATCTTTTTTAATAAGAGACCGTTGAAATTCAATGGTCTCTTATTATTTTGCTCGCCAAACATCGCTTACCGGGTGCAAATCCGGCCCAGAAGGCATCCCGTTTGCTCTTAAAAGATATCCTGTTAGTCAAACTGATTTTTTTCCCAAATGGGCACGCAGTGGCATGAAAACGTTTAGTACGCCTGTTTCCTGAATAACCGCCCTCTTCCTCCGCCATTTCCCCCCACATACCCTTTTTGGCCGACATTGCATCCCTTTGAGCCTCCAACAGTATTTTAGCATACTTAATATTCGGTTTTTGAGGTAACAAATAGGCATATCCTTGAGCTAACATTGCTTGATTTATAAATGTACCATCCGGCAAAAAGACATAGGCAAGCATCCTTCCAAAATGGTCATGTTGTTCCTTGTCAATCTGCAGGCGAACCGTTTTCGAAAAGACCAGTTTTTCATTATATTTTTTGGCCTGGTCTCCGTAAGGTTCGGCTTTTTGGTATTCATGCTCAATTTCGGGCGTATTGATTCCGATGTATCGGACATGCCGTCCATCCGTTAGGATAATGGTATCCCCGTCGATCACCCATCTGACTTTAACCTCTTCTTGGGCAACAGATGGTCGACCCATAATGATAAACGCTAAAAAAAACATATAAAACAGAAAGCAGGTCTTTTTCATAATATTGTTAATGAGTTTTATAGGCCTTGGGGGTTAAGACCGCAAATCCTGACAGCGCTTTCATCCAACATTTTCGGAAGGCCGCCGCGCTCAGCCGGAATAAACCCAAGGGCCTTTTGCCAGACTTCATCATCCTCCATACAAAAGTATATCAGGACATCCGGGGCCATCTCCCGTATCCAGGCCGCAATCTTGCGAAATATATCAATGCGCAACGGTTTGAAATATCGCATCTTGCCATCAAGACCGCTTATAAATTCCCCGTATATTATCTTTGAACCCGGAAAGCGTTGTTGTATAATTGGTTTTAAAGACGGCATAAAACGGAAGCTTCCCAAGCTAATCCAGGCGATATTCGTTGATGAGATCTGGGAAAACAGTTGCTGCAGTACCCGCTGGTAATCATCTTCGCAGCCATCGTAAATAACCAGGGGATCGAAATGGAAAGCCAGTGGATAACCCCACGATTCGCATTTCGCCGCTGCCCGGATTCTGGCGGAAAGGCTTGCCGTGCCGCGTTCTTCGTTGTCAATAACTCGATCTGTGTTCAAAGACCAGGCAACAATGGTTTTGCGGTTGTGCTTAAGCTGTTCCAATTTTCCAATGGCGGTTGTTTTGGTCTTAAGTTCCAAGACAGCATGAGACTGTAAGGCAAACTTGGGAATCAACAGGCTTGAAAGATCGGTCCACGCTTCCCATATCATACTGTCCGTAAATTCTCCGGTCCCGATTCTTGATACGGTCTTTTCCAGAAACAATCGATCTAAGTCTTTCCAAAGATCGTCATGGTTTACAAAATACTGAAGTACCGGTGGATGAAAGTAGACCTGCAGAATACAATAGGAGCAGTCCATGGTGCAATAGGTCCCGATGTGCAGAATTTTGTAACCGCAACACGTATACGCCCGGGTTCCGGGGCAATCCTTGATGAAGGCTCCTCTGTTGCAGGTTAGAAAAAGTAGTTTTTTTCCTTCTTGTATCGAGTCCTGGGAGCAAGAGACCGCTTCGAAAACTTTTTGGCTGTCTTCAACAATTTCAGAAGGTATATTCAGACGCGATCGAATGGAAATAACCTGGGGCAGATGAGCCACATGCTGATCAATATAAAGCTTAGAAATAGTCAAGAGTAATGCGCCTTTAGTTCCTCATTTATAACTTCTCAATATGTTCTGTTTTTTACCCCGACAGCAGGTAGTTAATTATTTTTTGTAGAAATATAACTAAATTACACTTGGGGGTCAAGGTTGAAGTGTTGTAATGTTATTTCATTATAGTTCAAAGAAATGTAGAATTGCAGGTCTGCTATTGACACGTAACGGCGATTAAGATATTCGATTGTACTGAATTTTAAAGAATTAGACCTTTGCAAAACGCCCCTTTTTGCCCGATTTCTGCGTCAGGCTCAAATTTTAATACTCGAAACACTAAATGTATTAAGGTTATTAAATTTTTCGCCTTCCTTGAACTCGAATAAAATTTGGCAGTTTTGAAAGGTCTCAGAATATAGTAAGGCTCTGGTAAATGAGATCCAAAAACAATATCATCGTAAATCAAATCCGGAAATAGGTAAAGTTATGATCCTGAAAATACAACGTAAAGGTAGCAAACTGTTAATAAAAGAGACTGAGTTGCATGCATACATGGATACAAAAATCCAGGAAATAACCCGCTTGGGCTCAAGTGTAACATTAGCTTTGGTTGTGATCACTATCCTTGCGATTATAACTATCTTTAAAGCCAAGGACATTTATTTATACATCTTACTTGCGTTACCACTCATCGGGCGTGTGTACGTAAATGATAAGATATCAAACTGGCTGCGAAAGAAATTTCAAGAACTGATAGGGATGTAAGCCGGATTTTTCACCGCCGTGATAAATATATTTTCAACTCCTTTTAAGCCCCAATCCTATCCAAGTATAGGTGTATTCAGGGGTGGTTGCTGCCGCCCAGGCATTCACAATCACCCTCTCCGTCACTATAAATCCCTTACTAATGAGTTTCTCCTTGATGCCTGCCTCCATAACGTCACAGAAACCGGAGATAACGAGCAAACTTTCGTTTGGAATTGTAAGGCGGCGGTAATGATCGAACATTTCCGCATGAATGCCTGCCGGCAGGTTGGCAAGGATAAGCTGGAAGCTCCCTTTAACCGCGTCCGCAGATCCGCGAAAAAGATCCAGCCGGTCTTCCATCCGGTTGAAAGCCGCATTTTGCATTGAAGCCCTTATTGATGCAGGACTAATGTCGCAGCCCAGGGCGGAAGCACCGCACTTGAGAGCGGCTGCCAGCCCTAAAACTCCAGAGCCGCAGCCTATATCCAGAATGCGGACCTCATTATCAACCTCTATACGCTGGAGAACTGCAAGTGCAGCTTTGGTTGAAGGATGAGCCGGAGGGAAAGAACGGGAGGTTCTTAGAACCAGGCAGTCTTCGCCTCTTTTGGGCCTTCTGATGCTAAGGGGAGAGCGGACAACTAGATTTCCGATGCGATAGAACATCTGTATTTCGATTGAAAATTGACAATTGAAGGTATTCTTCAATTGTATTAATAAAAACCCAGAGCAAAGCGATTCCTCAAATAGTCAATCATCAATATTCAATAATCGATAGAAAACTACTCGTCTTTTTTAGGAGGTTTTAATTTGTATTCGAAAACCAGCACAAAAGCAATAGCGATCATGCCGAAGAGCCCCATATTTCTCATAGCGTCCGGACTGGCATAATTGGAGAAGGATTTGTAAAAAACGAACCGGGGATCCAGTTCAATCGACCGTTTGAAATCGGCATCGGCCAGGTTCTCTTCCCCCCAGTTCCTGATATACCTTTCCCCTGGTTTTATACGCGTCGGCTATGGTGCGGGGGTCGCCATTAA
>JAQBHK010000280.1:0-7281 GCA_032127815.1 Desulfobacterales bacterium | reverse complement strand
CAATCATACGGAAATGGATCATTCCGGTAGTTTGCCCACTTGATGCATGTAATCGGAGAAGATAA
This sequence comes from Desulfobacterales bacterium, assembly GCA_032127815.1. Taxonomy (GTDB): domain Bacteria; phylum Desulfobacterota; class Desulfobacteria; order Desulfobacterales; family UBA11574; genus Desulfatibia_A. Next base: position 7,216 of record JAQBHK010000280.1, on the reverse strand, counting down.
ACCGCTGTATTGTTCAAAAATAGGCGCTAAAAATCTTGCCCGACATTTTTCGCAAAAATGGAATTACCATGCCGTTGGAACCGGTCAAGAACTGAGCCTGGGAGCCAGAACCCTCATGTTTTTAGAGACCCGCATGCTCCACTGGCCGGACAGTATGTTTACTTACCTGAAGGAGGACAAGATTCTCTTTGCCAGTGATGGATTCGGTCAGCACTATGCCGGGCAAGAGAAGTTCGATGATCAAATCGGCGACGCAATCATGCATCATGCCAAAAAATATTTTGCCAATATTCTTTTGCTGTATTCGCCGTTGGTACTCAAACTGCTGAACACGGTAACGGAACTCGGTCTTGAAATCGATATGATTTGTCCGGATCACGGGATTATCTGGCGCCATGATCCCGGAAAAATTATTGCCGCCTATGCCAAATGGGCCCGGCAGGAACCTGAAAAAAAGGCTGTGATTATTTACGATACCATGTGGGAGAGCACCGCAAAAATGGCTGAAGCCATCGCAACCGGCCTGTATCAAGAAGGTATCAATATCAAACTCATGCATTTACGCAAGTGCCACCGCAGCGACATCATGACCGAAGTCCTCGATGCCCGGGCCGTTATTCTGGGATCGCCAACCCTGAACAATTGTCTGTTTCCAACTGTCAGTGATTTTTTGACGTACATGAAGGGGCTTAAGCCAAAAAACAAAATTGGCGCAGCCTTCGGCTCCTATGGCTGGAGCGGTGAAGCCGTCAAGATAATCAGCACAGAGCTTGAAGCCATGAAATTTGATCTTGTAGATCCGGGGGTCAAGATCCAGTATGTGCCGGATCAGGAGGATCTCAACGCCTGCATAGAGTTCGGCAAAAAAATCGGCAGGGCCGTCAACGGGAACCAGAACCTTCCAGGATAAAAGTCGTGAACGTACCGGTCGTTGAACTCAGTCAGTGCACTCTCTGCGAAATCTGTGTGGAGGTATGCCCGGATGTTTTCAAGCTTAATGAGGCCGGCTATATAGAAGTTGCCGAGCTCTCCATGTATCCCCCAACCGAGGTAGATGAAGCTATCAAAAACTGCCCGGCGGACTGTATCTATTGGACAGAAAACCGGGAAGACAATGAGCATTAGAAAGCTCAAAAAAAAGATTTACAGCCTTCTGATTCAAAACGATTTTACCTCAGGATTGGAAGCGATTCGCCGGTACCCCGCACGCCAAGTGGTCAATCCTCTTTTCTCTTTTATACTAAGCGGTGATGAGCTTGTAAAATGGCGAGCCGTCACTGCCATGGGCGTTGTTGTTGCCGATCTTGCGGCCAATGAGATGGAATCCGCGCGCGTCGTTATGCGTCGCTTTATCTGGAATTTAAACGATGAATCCGGGGGCATCGGCTGGGGTTCCCCCGAGGCCATGGGTGAGATTATGGCCCGGCATCACGGCCTGGCAACCGAATATGCTAAATTTATTGTGTCTTATATTCAACCGGACGGAAATTTCATCGAACACAAGCTTCTTCAAAGAGGTGTTCTCTGGGGTCTGGGGAGACTGGCTCGAGCCCGGCCCCGATTGGTTGATGAAGCTGCCGGCTTCCTGCGGCCGTATCTGGAGTCTGACGATCCGACGCTGCGGGGTCTGACGGCATGGACGGCCGGAGCGATCGGCGACAAATCGACGGCACCTTTGCTTAAGCGCCTTTTAAATGATGAAACCACGATTAATATCTTTCTTGCCGGCCGGCTGGTTGCCTGCCCGGTGAGTCGTCTGGCAGGAGAAGCGCTGAACGAATTTAACCCGCATTTCTGAGAAAACCGGGTTAAAGCTGCGGAGAGTGCATATTTCCTATGAAGAAAGACCGCATCAAGTGGAACGAAAAATATCTTAAAGAAACCTATCCACTGGAACCCGCAGGTATTGTAAAGGAATATCATCACCTGGCACCCAAGGGAAGAGCACTCGATCTGGGAGCCGGTAATGGGAGAAACGCCCTCTTTCTGGCAAAGCAAGGGTTTGATGTCATCGCTGTGGATGTCTCCGATGCGGCCATAGCCGGTCTTTCCGGAATTCATCCCCGGCTGCATCCACTCTGCCATGATCTGGATGACTATGACATCCCCAAAGAATACTTCAGCCTGATTTTAAATATCCGGTTTTTGAACCGGCGGCTGTTTCCTCATATCTGCGAGGGGCTCATCCCCGGCGGTCTTCTTATCTTTGAAACCTTTATAAAGAATCCGGAGAAAGACGGCTCCCAGCCGTCCTGCCGGGATCACCTTTTGCTGGAGAACGAACTTTTACATGCGTTTTCAGCTTTTAAAATCCATTTTTATCAAGAAAAAAAACATCGCCGCCACAAGGAACACGCCTATATGGCCTCGCTGGTAGCCGCCAGGCGTTAGAATCCCAGATCCTCATTTATCAACACGACTTTCACCCTCCCTTTGGGAAACGATTTTTCGGTAATCACCCAGCTGTTGCAAATGCGGTCCGGGCTTTTGCACTCTTCGCAATAGGAGGTTTTGGCACACGGTGTCTTTTTGTCCAGACGCATGGTGTTGACCGGAGCTGCATAGTCTTTAATACGGGTCATGGCCTCATCCAGGTCGGCGGTAATCTTATTGCGCCCCACTAAGATAATGACATGTTTGGGGCCGAAGGTGATGCCGCCGATGCGATTACCGATCATATCCAGGTTGACCAGCTGACCGCTCTCGGTCACGGCATTGGTTCCTGCCAGAAAAAGATCGACCAACAGCGACTGCCGGCGACGTTCGAAAGATTCTTCGGCAGACAGGTTTTTGTCATATGTATCCAGCACCTCCATATCAGTGCTCTCCTTGAGGGCATCATACAGCCCCGTGGAAACCAATGTCACCGATCCTCCCCAGGAAACACTCTTCGCGCCTGTGCGGGGAATAATCTGTTCCAGTACAACTTTCTTGGCGTTCTCGGTATTATCCGCCAAAAAAACCTCAAAGTTATTCTCTTCCAGTGCCTCTTTAAGATTCGCCAGCCTGATTTTCCAGTAGTTTTCAATCGGCTTGTCCATTAGATACCTCCGTTTAGTTTTTGTGATTCGTTTTTTTATATAGGTGCAAAGATAGCCTATATAACTTCGGCAAAACTTTTAATGTTCGCCAACACCATGTTTTTGTCTCTAATTATATCCATTTATGCTGCATTGACAAGCAAAAGATAAAACAAAAATCCTCATTTCCGGATGGCACTCGTTAGATTTATAACTGACAACGGACAACAAACAACTGACACATTGAGTTTTAACTCCATTAGGTTAAAGATTGATGATTGACCGTTTTGCCCGTAAGTGGTATTTAACTCTATGCAGATACGCATTTAATAACTTCAACCAAAAAGGAGGATATATAAATGAAAAAAATGTTGTGTGGGGTAATGGCAATTGCGGCTATAATGCTTTTCGGTTGTTCCAAACCTTCTCCTGAAGAGGTCGCCAAAAATTACGTTAAAAACCAATTTGCGCCCGCCTACGGCGTCAACTTCAACACGTCCGCTTTAACATATAAAATCGTGAAAGAAGACGAGAACAGTGCCACCGTTGCTGTTTCCGGTAATATCTATTACGAGGAAGATGTTCAATTGGTCAAGGACGGCGGCAAGTGGGTGCTCAAGAGCGAGGCCGCCCAAACAAAAGCTGTGGCTGCCGAACCCGAACCCGAACCTGCGCCTGCACCTGCGCCTGCGCCTGCGAGCGGGCATTAGCCCCGAAAATCGTCTATACCTTTACGAGACCTTATTTGTGTCATAAATAAGCAATATCAACTCCTAACAAAAAGGCATCCCCCGCATTCAACAGGGATGCCTTTTTTGATGGTGCAACCCGGACATTTCACAGCCAATTATTGCTTGGTCAAGATACTTAATATTTCCTGCTTAGTGGCCTTAGGGTTCTCGGATATATAATTTGCAATAATGTTTGCAACAAAGGCAGCTGCAATGGAAGTTCCTGCATAAACCCCGGGATCTCCCTCATAACCAACAGGTAATGCGGCGAATCCAGGGGCATATAGCCTGACAAAATTTCCGTAATTAGATTTTTTCCAGAACTTGCCGTCCGGGGCAAGTGCGCCCACCCCGACAACAGAAGGATAGGCTGCCGGGTATACCGGTTTTCCTGTTGGTTCATTTCCGGCAGATGCGACCACAATAAGACCTTTGGCATTTGCGAGATCAAGAACGTTTTCCAGAAAGTCGCTTCTGGTTCCAGATCCCCAACTTAAACTCATTACACGTGCATCATGGTTTAGAGCAAAATCAACACTCCGCATTATACTAAAATTGGACGTAAAGCCATTGTTATCAAAAACCCTGATGGGAATTATGGGAACCTGAACCTTGAAATCTTCACCGGCTCCGAAAGGTTTAACAACCCCTGCAGCGATTAAAGCCATTTGTGTGCCATGACCGAGTGAATCTGAAATGGGTTCAGCCGGGTTCATGGCATCAAAAGACGCCAGAACAAAAGCTTCCAAACCGGAATCCGAACCCAGCCCTGTATCGAGAATGGCCACAGACGCACCACCTCCCGGCGAAAGGGTATCGAAAAACATTGAAACGGGTGCAGTTGGAGCAGAATTTTTGTACGGCATTGCGATGGGATAGACATAATTAGGCTCGGCCTTGGCAACTCGAGGGTGCCTGGTAACCTGCTCCACAAGAGAGGGAATGTCTGAATTTTCTTCCAGACGGATTTTGTAAATTCCCGAAGCCACATGGCTGTCAATTACTGTTCCGCCGATCTGTTTCAATAGTTTTGTTAATTCTAAAAGACTCATTCCCGGCTTGAATCTGAGAAGAATTTCATCCTTGACAAATAGCGCCTCATTCTTGGAATTTCTAACAATCGCCAGGCTGGACCTTATGCCAAGTGGTTTTATACGCTCTTTTTTGCCAGGCTTGAAAACCTGGATTTCAGCCAATCTCGAAATGGGGCCGAGCGGACCTTCTATGGAGGTCCAAATAAGAATATGATTAACGGATTTGAGTATTGAGGCCAGACCTTTTTGTATCTTCCAATTTTCAAAAGATGCGGAAATCTTGGGATTAAGCTGCGGCTCAATGCGTATTATTATTCCCAAATCGGCTATACGCTGCAAAATACTTTGCAGCGGAACCTGATCAGCATCAACAGAGAGCCTGTCTCCGGTAATCTTTACATCCAGAGCATATGTATTTGTGATACAACACAGGATAATAATTAGGATTATGCAAGATAAACATGTTTTTCTCAAAACTTTCGCTTCCTGTCGCTTTTCAGCAGTTCAACTTGAACCTTTGCAAATAATCCTTATTCTTGATTATTCGAATTAAGGAAACAATCAAATGAAATGGACTCTGGAAGCTGAAGCCGCTATCAAGAAAGTACCCTTTTTTGTACGTAAAAAAGTGCGAACTCGTGTAGAAAAAGAAGCAGATGCAGCCAGAAAACATGTGGTTTCCATTGAGGACGTTAAGGCCTCCCAGGCTCGCTACTTGTCCAAAATGGGCTCGGAAATCAAAGGATATCAGGTCGACACCTGCTTTGGCCCCAGCGGTTGTCCGAACCGGGCTATTATCAGCGACCGCCTGTTCGAAAGAATCGAGACGCTTTTAATAAAAGAAGACCTGCTGGCAATTCTCAAACAACGGGTTCAAGGTGATATAAAATTTCACCATGAATTCAGGGTTACCCTGGCGGACTGCCCCAATGCCTGCTCACAGCCCCAAACCAAAGATATAGGAATCATCGGAGCCTGCAACCCTGCCCTCACGGATGAAGCCTGCACCGAATGTGAAGCATGTGTTGAAGTCTGCAAAGAAAATGCGATTACCATCAATAAAGCCGATGCAACCTGTAAGGTTGATTATAACCTGTGCCTGCAATGCGGCCAGTGCGTCGCCGCCTGCCCCACCGTAACCATTACCGCCGGCGGCAAGGGCTTTAGAGTACAGATTGGCGGCAAACTCGGCCGGCATCCCCAACTTGCCAGAGAATTACCCGGCATTTTCAGTGAAGATGAAGTCCTTGCAATAGTAAAAGACTGCATCGCTTTTTATAAAAGAAACAGCACGCACGGCCAACGCTTTGCCCAGATTTTTAGAGCCTCTGATTTCGATAACCTTGCCAGTTTCCATTCATAAATGGCTATTTTTATAAAATCGTAAAACGATTTTATTTCCCAAAGGGAAGCCCTTTAAAAAATCCTTTAAGCTGTTCTTTCAGATTTTTTAATTCACCTTTCTGCTTATCGCCGCCCAAAATTTCCTGCAGTTTTGGAATTTCTTTTTCGATCTTTTGTTTTAAAAGTCCTTCCAAATCGGGACGAAACTTCGGTGAAGAGAAACTTCCGCTGATCAGTACGGGCACCATGATACCGGAACGTTCTTTAATATCCCCCTGCCCTTTGAGTGTAACAACAAACTTGGGCTCGACCCGAAAATCAAGGGCCTCTGTAACCAGGTCGGCTTGCCCGGCCGCCGACACTCGCAGCAGGGGAGACAAAAGCTTGGTGCCGGAGGTTTTCGTCAGCCCGTTTTTAATAGTAAACGGGACGTGCAATTCGGCAAAATCCGTTTTGGTCTTTGCAGTACCTTGCTCGGCCAGGCCAAAGGTGGCTTTGGCATTGCGGACCATTCCCGCCAGGTCGATCCCCTTGACAGCGCCGTCTAGAAACAGCAGATCTCCGTCACCGCTGACGGTCTTTTTAATCGTTTCGGGCGCATCCCCTGACATGGTCATATTTACCCGGGCCTTTAACGTCCCTTCCAGCAAGTCCTTCTTGAGGACATCATTGAGCAAGGGACCGGCCTGGATGCCCTTGGCGTCTATATTAAATGTGGTCTTGGGAGTACTTTTCTTTACGTTCAACGATGCTTTGCCCGCAACTCCACCTTGATATAATGACATGCTGAAGGGAGCCAGATCAAAAACACCGTTTTCCCCGGTAATTTTTAGCCGAACATCCTCCATACTGGCATTCTTGATTTTAAGTTTTCCAATTTTTATATCCCCTTTTAAGACCAGCCGCCGCAACGGAGCATAATCGATCCTTTTTTTGTCAGAATTTGCTGCTGTGGCTTTTGAAGCACTTCCTGAGGTTGTATCCTTTGATGCGCTTTCTGCCGTTTTGGTCTCGGGGTCGCTGCCCGAAATTTTGGCCTTGGAAACGTCTTCTAATGATTTCTTTTCATTTGGCGGCGGCAGATACC
>JAQBHK010000279.1:0-3711 GCA_032127815.1 Desulfobacterales bacterium | reverse complement strand
ACAACACTACCCAACAGATCACCCCCACTTTTGTTTTATTTTTAACCAATTTAACCAATTTAGCCATAAGAGTAGTTTTTTACATGATTCAAATTTGTTTGTCTACAGTTTTTTTTAAAAATTGCCATGGAAAACCTTGAAACTTTCAACGCTGATCAGATTGCCATCGTTAACAACGGCGTTTCCATGTCTGAAGAACTTGTGAGCAATTTCTACAAGATGTCCGCCAGTCAGTGGCTTAGCCGCAGATACGATATTAAAACCCTGGCAGACCTCAACCCCGAGGAGACCGTTTGCGGACCCTTTGCTCAGGTAATCCGTTATCAAGGGCAGCGCAAAGATGCATCTTTAAGTTCCGCAGCATACGATTTTTACAAAATTTGTCTCCAGGACCATGCTATCTTGGCAGCAATCTTTCAATCACCGGGCATTAAACTTTTACCATTTATCCTCTATATTGTGACCCATGAATTAATTCATATCGTCAGATTCAGCAAATTCCTTCAAGGCTTTGATGCTTCTCAAAATGAAATAGCGGCGGAAGAGACGCGTGTTCATGAAATAACGCGTGAAATTCTCAGACCGGTTGGCATTCCCGGATTGGACAACGTGTTTAAATTTTACGGTAAATGGCGTCATCCGATTGACGACTTTAATATTTCATAATAATAAAATCGCTCTACGATTTTATTATTATGAAATGTCCGCCTTGACAATACTTAAACATTGAATATATTAGATAAGCTTCTAAAAAACAGCTTAACAAAAATGAAGATTGACTATTCAATCGAAAATATTCAATCATTTACGATAGAGAAATTATACCGTTTAGATTTTTTACTACAAAAAACAAAAAATGCACGAATAAGGAAGCAGCAGATGCCCATTTACGAATACGAATGCATGCAATGCGGAAAAATCGATGAAGTTATTCAGAAATTTTATGAGAAACCACTAAAAAAATGCAACCATTGTTCCGGAAAGCTGCAAAAACTTATTTCCCATAGCAGTTTTCATCTCAAAGGGACAGGATGGTATGTAACCGACTATGCCGGCAAATCCGGAAAAACTTCTACCACCCCAGAGAAAACGGCTAAAGCATCATCGACAGATACAAGCAAATCAGAAAGCGCTGCATCATCGACAGATACAAGCAAATCAAGCAGCAGTGAAACTAAAACGGAGAAATCTGCCGATAAAACTTCATAATATGCCGGTACCTCTTGCCGACTTTACCGCTCTGCATAGCCTTGCGGGCGTATTAGACAAATAAAAGCGGCTCTAAATAGAATCAGGTTTGCGTCCAGGCTGATAATGACAGATACACATGGTTTTATTGGAAAAATCAAAAAATTTCCATAAATCCCTTTACAAACAAAAATATGTGATTATTTTTTCGATGCTACAACTTCAGTCTGCTGGAAAATTAAGGCCTTCCCCATCCATTTCCGGCAATATCAAAGAAAACAAATTGTAGTTCTATAACAACGTTTCTAATGATCTAATGTAAAAGGAGAATTTGAAAAATGAAACTTAGACCTTTGAATGACCGAGTTTTGGTAAAACGCGTTGAGGAGAAAGAAGTAACCAAGGGAGGAATCATTATCCCGGACACTGCTAAGGAAAAGCCGGCCGAAGGCAAAGTCGTTGCGATTGGAAATGGCAAATTAGGCGAAGACGGCAAGCGAATCCCGCTGACACTCAAAGTTGGTGATCGGATTCTATTCGGAAAATATGGTGGAGCGGAGATAAGTCTTGATGGCGAAGAATACCTGATCATGAATGAAGGCGAAGTTCTTGGCGTTATCGAAAAATAAAAAAAATAAACGGAGGATAGACCAAGATGGCTAAAGAAATAAAGTATAGTATGAAAGCCCGTGAAGCCATGCTGAACGGTGTAAGAAAACTGGCTGATGCGGTTGTCGTGACTCTCGGTCCCAAAGGGAGGAATGTTGTAATTGATAAATCCTGGGGATCTCCCACGGTTACCAAAGACGGCGTAACAGTGGCCAAGGAAATCGAACTTGAAGACAAATTTGAAAATATGGGCGCGCAGATGGTGAAAGAGGTGGCCAGCAAGACCAGCGACATGGCTGGTGACGGCACCACCACGGCCACCATACTGGCCAGGTCAATTTATGAAGAAGGACAAAAACTGGTTGCCGCCGGCAACAATCCCATGGCCATCAAACGCGGTGTTGACAAGGCCATTGAGGTTGCGGTTAAAGAGCTGCACACTATGAGCAAGCCCACCAAAGATCAGCGCGAAATCGCACAGGTCGGCACCATATCGGCCAACAATGACGAAACCATCGGCAACATCATTGCCGAAGCCATGAACAAGGTCGGCAAAGAGGGTGTCATTACCGTTGAAGAGGCCAAGGCCATGGAGACCACCCTCGAGGTCGTTGAAGGTATGCAGTTCGATCGCGGCTACCTTTCGCCGTATTTTGTAACCGATCCGGAGAAGATGGTGGTTACATTAGAAGAACCTTATATTCTCATTAACGAAAAAAAGATCAGCAGCATGAAAGATCTTTTGCCCATCCTTGAGCAGATCGCCAAAATGGGCCGACCGCTGTTGATTCTGGCCGAGGATGTCGAAGGCGAAGCACTGGCCACCCTGGTCGTAAACAAGCTGAGAGGCACCCTGCATGTGGCGGCCGTCAAGGCTCCCGGTTTTGGTGACCGCAGAAAATCCATGCTCGAAGACATCGCTATTCTGACCGGCGGCCAGGTAGTCTCCGAAGACCTGGGCATCAAACTCGAAAATCTTACCCTGACGGATCTCGGTAATGCCAAGCGCATCACCATTGACAAGGATAACACAACTATCGTTGACGGCGCCGGTTCGCGCAAGGCTCTGGAAGGCCGTGTCAAACAGATCCGGGCTCAGATCGACGAGACCACTTCTGATTACGATCGTGAAAAATTGCAAGAACGCCTCGCCAAACTGATCGGCGGTGTTGCCGTCATCAATGTCGGCGCAGCCACTGAGACCGAAATGAAAGAAAAAAAAGCGCGGGTTGAAGATGCATTGAATGCTACCCGGGCTGCGGTTGAAGAAGGTATCGTACCCGGAGGCGGTGTTGCCCTGGTCCGCTGTCTGGATGCCCTCGATAAAATCAAAATCAAGGCGGATCAAAAGCTGGGTGTAAAAGTTGTCATGCGCGCCATCGAAGAACCCTTGCGTCAGATTGCCAACAACTCCGGCTTTGAAGGCTCTGTTGTCATTGATAAGGTAAAACAGGGCGAAGGTGCTTTTGGTTTTAATGCCGAAACCGGAAAATATGAAGACTTGATGGCAGCCGGTGTGATGGACCCGACCAAGGTGGTCCGTTATGCACTGCAAAACGCCGGCAGCGTGGCCTCGCTGATGCTGATGACGGAAGCGATGGTCGCAGAAAAGCCCGAACCAAAACAGGATGCGATGCCTCCCGGCGGCGGAATGGGCGGCGGAATGGGCGGAATGGGCGGAATGGGTGGAATGATGTAACCATGCCCACTTGATATTGTTTGTCAAAAGCCTTCATGCTCTTTCAGCATGGAGGCTTTTTTTTGCCCGAATTCTTCGTAAGAATATCCGAATAGCTTAATTATTGAAAAGCTTGACAAAAACCGCTAAGCAGGGTAATTAGCTATAAATAGCTGAGTTTCTAACAATGACAAAAAAAATGGGGGTTCAGATGTTTTTCAATCATATTTTCCGGG
>JAQBHK010000278.1:0-6518 GCA_032127815.1 Desulfobacterales bacterium | reverse complement strand
AAGAAAGGATCAGGCCCTTTCTTTGAATCCCTTCTGTTTCCGCTATGGCATTCTTTATTTCTTTGATCACATTTTCATATAAAAGGATTTGTTTTTTGCTAAGGGGGGCATATGTTTTCATCTCAACTTTTTCCGGGAGGTCGGATATGACCGACCGATCGCTTTTCAAGCGCCTCAAAATGTATGGGCTGATAATTTTACGCAGGCGTGAATATCCGGAGGTGTCATGATTTAAGTTTTTTGAAAATTTTTTAAACTCTCCGGCATTCCCGAGTAATCCCGGATTTAAAAAATCGAACAAGGACCAGAGGTCTGATAGCCGGTTCTCAATAGGAGTACCTGTCATTATAATCCTGTTCCAGGAAGAAAGCTTTTTTATTGCCTTGGCTTGTTTTGTCCCCGGATTTTTGATAGCCTGGGCCTCATCCAAAATGATGTAGTTCCACGAATATGATTGGAGCCATTGATACTTTTGAACCAAGGCATAGGTTGTAATAACAAGATCAAATCCATCTGGTGATTCTTTGTCTTTTGGCAAGCCCTTTTTCCCTGAATTAGTTCCCGGATGCGCGACATAAAATTTGATGTTCGGTGAAAAACGCCGAATTTCATTTTCCCAGTTGGCAATAAGAGAGGCCGGAATTACCAAGAGACTGGCCTGATATGGTTTTCCTGACTCCTTGAGTTTGGATTTGATGAAATTTAAAAAAGCCAGCGCCTGGATGGTCTTGCCAAGACCCATATCATCTGCCAGACAGGCTCCAAACTGTAAGGAATGCAAAAAATACAACCAGCTCAGCCCTTTGTGTTGATAATCCCTTAACTTGGCCTTAAAGGCCTTGCCGGGCTTTACTGAAGTAATCAGTTCAGGATTTAGCAGTTTCCGGATGACCGATTTTAGCCATTTTCCGTTTGAGATGCCGCACTCTATTTCTTGCGTATTAACATCCAGCAATTTCTCGGGCGCAAGCTGCATCCTAAGGGCGTCCTTTAAACTAAACCCTTCTTTGGCCATTAATTCTTTTGCGTTTTCATAGGCATTCAGTGTCTGCTTCAGCTTTTCCGGATCAACCGCCACCCACTTGTTTTTAATGAAGGCCAGCCCTTCTGATTCACTTAATAACCGCCGTGCTTCCTTTTCAGATATTTGCGTATCCCCGAGAAACAAGCGGGCATTGAAATTTAAGATTGCATCCATGCCGACTAAAGAGGGCTTTGAATCACCAACGCTAAAATTTAATCTTACACTTGCTTTGTTGCCTTTCCACCAATCAGGAATTCTGCACAAAATACCTGACTGTTCGCAAACAGGAACCTCTTTTAAAAAAGAAAATGCATCTCCTGCGGTCCAGACAAAGGGATGAAACAGTTCTCCGGTTTCAAGAAGCTCTGCAATTAGCGGGCTCCTTGCTGCGGCTGTATGAACTGTTGCAAGAAGCTCCAGCAGCTTTTCACTATCATTTTCATATTCCTGCAATGCGTGTTTGAGAGGGAGATGTTTGGATCTTCCCTGTTTGTTTATCCCGGTTGAATACGTTGCCATAAAAGCAAACGGGTACTCGTTACTCTTATTTTCTACAAGATGGAAAAATACTCTGCCCACAAGGTGCACATTTGGGCTGTAAGTCCTGATAAAAGCTTCAACGGTTCCATCATAAGATTTAATTGCAACGGCAAAAGTATGGTTTAATCTTACCCAGACAGCTTCAAGCAATTCGGTGTTTAAGTATTCCGAACCAATCATCAACGGGGCCTGCTCTACATGCAGCCTCAACTTATCTTTTTCTATCAAAAGCGTGACGTCATGACGCAGGATTTCCAGATCAGGTGTTTGGCTCAATTGCGTGGCAAAGGCCCCGGTAAAATTTCGCCAGTAATCAAAGGAAGGGGAAAGAGAGACCTGGTGATCGCAAAAGCCCAAAAACAGAAGCCATGAATCGTTATTGGCAGAGAAACGGTTGTATATTTCTTGTTGTAACAGCCGGCTGCTCTTGTTTATGACCTTCTCTGTGTCTGTCCATTCCAACAGGAGGGCACCGTTTGGCATAACAACAACGTTTAATTCTTGATTCAGCATTTCTTGGATGGGCCAACCCTCATGTATTTGTCTTGCTCACTCCAGAATCTTTCCAACAGCCAACCTTTTATTTTGTCTAATTGTCGGCGTGTGGCTATTAGTGAAAACATATCAATACAGCATTGTAATTATTGAAAAATTATCTCTTTCGAAAAAAGTCCATGCAGGACTTAGGTAATATACATTGTATCTACCCTATCTCGATGTTTTAGAAATTCTATTTGCTCATCTATGGTCGAAAACCCGGAAAGATCCAATTCCTCAAACTCATCGGTATCGGTGTTTGTTTTGCTAATAACATTTTGAACAATTTCGTCCAATTGTTCTTTTGAAATTTTGGGAACCCTGGTGATTGAGCTTTTCTGTGGAACACCATTTTCGATCTTAAAATTATAGCTGACCATTTCCAACATGCCATTGGCCTTTTCCTTTGCCAAAATGCGGTATTCAAAATTATAATGGCGCCCGGCCATGGGGCGAAAATAATAGAATTTATACAAGCGTTCTCCCTGCTTTATGCGCATCAAAAAGTGATCCTGTTCAGGGGGTAGCTTTTTTGTCCTCGTGCCTTTACGTCGCTTCTTCATAAAAATACCGCACATAAAACCGATTGGCGCTCGAATGGATTACATTAAGACTTCATGGATTTTTTAAGCAGACACATCTCCCGAGTATAATTTTTCTAATATTTTACAGTTACTTTGATTCGTATTCGGCCTGCTCTTCACGGATTTCGATTTGATCAGCAGGTATTTTTACTACTTTTCCATCCCGCCAGACAACGATGGAATCACCGCAACGTTTGTGATCTGCAATTGCATTGGCAACAGCCTTTTTCAGTGCTTCTTCAGCACGGATTCCAATGGGAATGTCGGAAAGTTTCTTTTTTGTCATTTTTCCCTTTAGTTTTCATCCGGCGGTCGGATTCTTAAACGTCCCGGTTCCACAGTTACAATGGCCCCGGCTTGCAGCTCATTTCCATATTTAGCAATCACACGCAGGCAGATCGGCCCTTGCTGTCTGGCAGAGAGATTAACAAGGCGAACAATCCCTGAATGTTTTGTTTTCCGTACAATAGTCATTTCACCAAAATCCTTGTCCAGGGTTACAAGAACACGGCCTTCCCTGTGAGCGTATGCAAGGATTTCCTCGTCACCAGGGTCTTTTGGCCAGTCCCCTGTCCAATCTACATCATGGCCGGCGGCCTTAAGATCCTTTCGAGCACCACCGCAAACACATGTATCTAAGAGGATTTTCATGCATAAAACTCCATAGGAAGTGTTTCGATCCGCTCATGTCCGACCACTCTTCGCGCATATACCAGGCAGGCTTGAATATCTTCCTTTTCCAGCCAGGGATAACCCTCAAGGAGAGTCTCCATGCTGTCACCGGCAGCCAGCATACCGAGGACATGTTCCACCGCAAGGCGGCGCCCCCTTATAATTGGCTTGCCATTGAACAGTTTAGGATTTACGGTTATCCGTTGCAAAAGCATATTTTCGTCCATTGGTTGATCTCCTGTTTTAATTTCATTTTATTTTTCCCCGCACTTTTAATTATCAGTTCAGACAATTTAGTACTTGAATTTTGCACTTTTTTAACAATTATCCGTGCAAGAAATTTCTTGCACGGATAAATTTGAATAATATATCGGAATGTTATAAATGCACTAAAAACACACTACCTGTGAAAGCCTGTTTTTACTGGCTTTGAGAGCGACTCTGTAAAACCGCTAATATTAAGTGTTTGCATGTCTGAAAAAGATCGAATTTTACCCAATTGGTAAAAATATGCTATTTTTTCATTTTTTATAAACTTATGATTCACAGGGCTTCACAGCTTATAGGTGCATTTACATCAAGTTTGGTGCAAAATTCAGGTATTATCAAGAATTTTAAGCTTGCCCGATTCTTCAAAACCGATCTTTAGAGGCAAGTCGCCGGAATTATTTAAAATAGCCCAGTAATCCAACAAAGGCTAAGTTCTTTTAAGCAAACGGATGATAAATTCATTTTGCTCTGTTATCGAGCTTTTTTTACTAAATGTTATTCCAGCCTCACATAAAAGGTTAGCAATCATATTGAACTATAATAACAATGAATATATTCTCTTATGCTGAATACTTAACTGAGGGCAACTTTGGGCCTATATATCCAATTAACATCATCCCTGGGCCTATCGTTGGATCAAAATATATTCGCCATGCTCCGGGTGTCATCCGGCCGTGCCAGGTAAAAGTGATTTCGTTTTCACCGTGGCAATTGAAGGTTCTTTCTTTGCTATATTGTTGCATTGTTGATTCACTTTCAACAGTTGCCTTAAAGGGAAGCTGATCAGGTGCAAAGGCTCCCTCATTCCAAGCTGAGCAATAAGTTTGAAGTTCAAAAAGCCGCTTAACAAGTTGTCTAAATAGGGGATCACCAGGTTGTAACGTAAGAATCTGTTTTGCTACATGATTACAAAAAATTAAATTGGAAAACAGCTCCTCTCTTCGATTCCAAAGGTCTTCGCCGTTTTGAACACCGGCTTTCAGTCTATTTTCAATCCATCCCGCAAGCTCATCAATATGAAAAGAATTTGATGCGTGTGGAATCTGTACACTTTGGGACACTAAATCTTCAATATCATCAAGCAATTGGGTTTGTATGTCAATCATGTGCACTTCCCAATCTTCCGAAGATGGTAAACTAATTGAGAGGTTTTCAAGAAGATAAGCTATTCCAAAACCATATGACCGTCTGTCCTGGTAAAAAAAATCCTGAGCCAGCATATCGTTTTTGATTTCAGGAAGGTCGTCCAGCGGGGGGTATTGAGAAATGAGAGATCTAAAATACCTTCTAGCCTCCAAATCTACATCTCCATCGTTGCGCCATCTCGCTAAAGGATATTCAAGAGTGAGCAATGTATTGTTCACATCGATATGCGTCCTCAACACACGGTTGACACCGGCAACCGATGCTGATCGAATTGTATTGATAAAGCCCGCCATCCATTGCCGTGCTTCATGGATATTTTCTGCAGGAGTATCAATGGACAACTCGTTGAATACCATTTCAAGATCCATCTGAAACTCCTTTTAGACCCTTGGTGTTAATAAAGTTTCAAGGCATTTATCCCATACATCGAAAAAGCCGTCAGGCCACCTGTCTATTCTCCCGTTTTGATCTATTGTTGGAGTGAGAACAGTTGTTTTTCCCTGATTTATTTCCTTTCGTTCAAAATAGTGAAACTTGACTTTATCAGGCGCAATTTTTTGGTTATAAACAGCAAGCCGAATGCCGTTGAGTATATGATCGCTGTGGGATTCGACGACAACCTGTACCCCGCTGCTTGCTGCCATTGCCATCAGTTCTCCAATGCATACTTGTCCTTTTGGATGAAGGTGCGCTTCGGGATTTTCAATCATGATTAGTGAACCCGTGCCGGCTGCGAGAAGGGCAACTATAACGGGAAGTGTATAGGTAAGCCCGAATCCCACATTTGTTGACCGGAATTTGTTACTAACGTGCTTTCCTGTCACAAATGAGTATTCTAAATTAACCAAATCCATGGCTTTATGCAGATCAATATGGATGCGTGTACCTGGACTGATTTCTTCCAACCAGGCTTCAACCTGATCCCTAAGTTTCAAAGACTCGATTTTCGGATAGGCTAACGACGCATCGATAATATTTTCAGAACCGTAGGTATCAAGTAGATGGGCGGCAAACTCTCCCCTGATGCCGATCTGCTTGTGCTGTTGCACCTGATAAACGGACATTTCAAAAAATCTGCGAGGTCCAAGTCGCTCCGCTTGAAGGTAATGAAAATTGTCTTGAAAAAGACTCGATTGATAAAAACCTTCGGTGACAGTAGCGTGATCAAGATCCATAACATCCGCTTCTTTATTGTAGTTAAAACGCCATGTTCCCTTGCTGCCACCAGCCAGTTCCAGTCCCAACCCGATTTTTTCCTCTTTTGCATCTTCAAAAAGGGCATCCTGAGCTGTTCCGATTTTAACTAGGTCACCATTTAAAGCCAATCCTGTTTTTTGAAGAAGCTCCTGTTGGTACGATTGGCGAAGCAGCAAAAGTGCCTGCAATACCGTAGATTTACCCATACCATTTAACCCGGAAAGCAAAGTCAGTGCACCTAATTCGATCTTTTGTTTCTCAAAACATTTAAAGTTTTCCATACGTATAAATCGTATCATGATAACACCTCTTGGATGAGTTTGGATATTTCAGAAAAACGAAGTCTAACCTTAGCAATATTACCTGTGCCTTGGGAAATAGCGCTATCGAAACCACTGCTACCGTTCATAAGATCTATAAAACCGTCAATTAGCTTATCCTTTTTTTGTTTTAACTCTTTAAGGTGGTCATCATTAAGGGCGCTGACGTTTACCGTCCAGGTTTCAAATAATGCTTTATTAATGGGGTTTCGCCAGGCATTTTTTCTA